>JBIIWE010000316.1:0-3879 GCA_044339075.1 Daejeonella sp.
TTAATTAATTTAAAAGATAAAAACTTGCTTTTTTGGGGTATTAAATGACGTAAAAATGTGGTAAATATTCTACATTATGAGCAATATTTTTCTCATAATACGTATAAATACTCAATAATTTTTTATAAATTATGTAGTAATACTTAGGTTTATTTCTATTTTCTTAAGATCATTTATTAACTAATAGTTAATAAATGTAGGGCCAACAATGTGAAACAATCGGCGATGAAGAAAAAATCAGGAAATTTGGAATAAACTATTTTGAAATAGGATTAAAATAGCGGCTTAAATATTGTCAAAACACATCCAATTTATTGAGGTATTTAGAAACTTTATTGCCAATTTACACAGAAAAAAAAGGCAATATTTTCGTAAAAAAACAGAAAATTAAGGTCAGAAAAACGCTTATAAACAAAAAAAAAGCTAACCTATAGGCTAGCTTTTTATTATTTAAAGTAGAACTTTAATTACACTTTAATTTCAACCTCAACACCACTTGGTAATTCAAGTTTCATTAAGGCATCTACTGTCTTAGAGTTAGAGCTGTAGATATCAAGTAAACGCTTGTAAGCGCATAATTGAAATTGCTCTCTACCCTTTTTGTTTACGTGCGGTGAACGTAGCACAGTAAAAATTCTCTTTTCAGTTGGCAATGGAATTGGCCCACTTACTACTGCACCAGTAGGTTTAACAGTCTTTACAATTTTCTCGGCAGACTTATCTACCAGGTTATAATCGTAAGATTTTAATTTGATTCTGATTCTTTGGCTCATTTTTGTTTGGTTATGGTTAACGTTAGAGCTATTAGTAACGATAACCGGTTAAATATTTGATTCAAGAACCAGGAACCAAAATTCAAGACGATTAGTCCCTAGTCTTGATTCTTGGCTCTTGATACCTGATTCTTTTTATCCGTTTGCTTTCTTACCCTTTACCTTGGCTACAACCTCTTCCTGAACGCTTCTTGGTGCTTCAGCATAATGATCAAACTCCATGGTAGAAGTAGCACGTCCTGAAGTAATGGTACGTAACTGAGTTACATAACCAAACATTTCTGAAAGTGGCACAGTCGCTTTGATAACCTGAGCACCGGCACGTGTATCCATTCCTAAAAGTTGACCACGGCGACGGTTCATATCACCAATCACATCACCCATATTCTCTTCAGGAGTCAGGATTTCGATCTTCATAATTGGCTCCATCAATACAGGCTTACATTTTGGCAATGCTTCACGGAATGCAGATTTAGCACATATCTCGAAAGACAATGCATCTGAATCGACTGCGTGGAAAGATCCATCAATTAAACGAACTTTCATATCCTGTAATGGATAGCCTGCAAGAACACCATTAACCATGGCAGCAGCAAAACCTTTCTCTACAGAAGGAATAAATTCACGTGGTATAGAACCACCTGAAATTTCATTCACAAATTGCAATCCGGTTTTACCTTCATCATTTGGTGAGATAATAATTTGAATATCAGCGAATTTACCACGACCACCGGTTTGTTTCTTATAGGTTTCGCGATGTTGGGTAGTACCTGTAATAGCTTCTTTATAAGAAACTTGTGGTGCACCCTGATTTACCTCAACCTTAAATTCACGTCTCAAACGGTCGATCAAAATATCCAGGTGAAGCTCACCCATACCGGAAATAACGGTCTGGCCAGTTTCATCATCAGTTTGTACACGGAATGTAGGATCTTCCTCAGCCAATTTACCTAAGCCAATACCCAATTTATCAACGTCGGCCTGAGTTTTTGGCTCAATTGCCAAACCGATAACAGGCTCTGGAAAATTCATTGATTCCAATACAATTGGATGCTTCTCATCACAAAGAGTATCTCCTGTTTTGATATCCTTAAATCCTACTACCGCAGCAATATCTCCAGCTCCAACATTCGGAATTGGGTTTTGCTTGTTAGCATGCATCTGGAAGATACGAGAGATACGTTCCTTATTATCAGAACGCATATTATGTACGTAGGAACCTGCATCCAGATTACCTGAATAAACACGAATGAAACATAAACGACCTACGAAAGGATCTGTTGCAATTTTGAATGCCAATGCAGCAAAAGGTTCTTTTATTGATGGTAAGCGTACAATTTCTTCTCCAGTATCAGGGTTAGTACCCACAATACCTTCAACATCCATTGGAGATGGCAATAATTCCATCACATAATCAAGCATGGTTTGAACACCTTTATTCTTAAATGATGAACCACATACCATAGGCACGATCTTCGCATCAAGTACTGCTTTACGCAAGGCATCAAGTACTTCACGCTCAGTAATAGTTTCAGGGGCGTCGAAGAATTTCTCCATTAAGCCTTCATCATACTCAGCAACTGATTCAAGCAATTTCTCTCTCCATTCTGTAGCCTCTTCCACCAAATCATCAGGAATTGGCACCTCAGTAAAGGTCATCCCTTTATCATGCTCATTCCAAACAATACCACGGAAGTTGATCAGATCAACTACACCTTTAAAGGAATCTTCAGAACCAATCGGCAACTGCAAAGGAACAGCATTGCTTCCAAGCATATCCTTAACCTGCTTAACCACCTTTAAGAAATCAGCACCTGAACGGTCCATTTTATTAACGAAACCGATACGGGGAACGCTATAATTATTAGCTAAACGCCAGTTAGTTTCTGATTGTGGCTCAACACCATCAACTGCAGAGAAAAGGAATACCAATCCGTCTAAAACACGTAATGAACGATTTACCTCTACAGTAAAATCTACGTGTCCCGGAGTATCAATTACATTGACATGATAGGTATCACCTCTGTATTTCCAGTCAACTGTTGTAGCTGCCGAAGTAATGGTAATACCACGCTCCTGCTCCTGCGCCATCCAATCCATGGTTGCTGCACCATCATGCACCTCACCAATTTTATGGCTTACTCCTGAATAATAAAGGATACGTTCCGTAGTAGTGGTTTTACCCGCATCAATATGGGCAGCGATTCCAATATTTCTTGTGTATTTTAAGTCTCTTGACATTGTATAATTTCCTGATTAGAATCTAAAATGAGAGAATGCTTTATTGGCTTCTGCCATTTTGTGCGTATCTTCCTTCTTCTTAACTGCTGCACCTTCTCCCTTTGAAGCTGAAATGATCTCACCTGCTAATTTCTCAGTCATAGTTTTTTCACCACGCTTACGGGAATAGTTGATCAGCCACTTCATTCCTAAAGCAATTTTACGCTCTGGACGAACTTCAGTAGGAACCTGGAAATTTGCACCACCTACTCGACGGGATTTAACCTCAACAGCAGGCATTACATTATTTAGGGCTTTTTTCCAAGACTCTAATCCATTTTCACTTGTTTTTTTCTCTACTAACTCAACTGCATCGTAGAAAATAGAGTATGCGATAGATTTTTTACCGTCATACATCATATTATTTACAAACCTGGTCACCATTACGTCGTTAAACTTTGGATCAGGCAGTAAGATTCTCTTTTTTGGTTTTGACTTTCTCATGTTGCTTTCCTCCGTTTAATTATTTCTTTTTACCTTTTGTCGGAGCAGCTGCTACCTGACCTGGTTTAGGTTTCTTAGTTCCGTATTTAGAACGACGTTGGTTACGTCCGGCAACGCCAGAAGTATCTAAAGCTCCACGAATGATGTGATAACGTACACCAGGTAAATCTTTAACACGACCACCACGTATTAAAACGATGGAGTGTTCCTGCAGGTTGTGACCTTCACCCGGAATATAAGCATTCACTTCTTTTCCGTTTGTTAAGCGCACACGTGCAACTTTACGCATTGCTGAGTTTGGTTTTTTAGGGGTAGTGGTATACACACGAGTGCACACTCCTCTTCGCTGTGGACAGCTGTCCAACGCTGGCGACTTACTCTT
>JBIIWE010000317.1:0-3875 GCA_044339075.1 Daejeonella sp.
ACATTTGCTGTTTGAAGTGATAAGTTTGAATAACTTATAAAGTTGGGAACAATAAACTCCGTTCCTCCATTATAAGTAGAGTTGAACACATTCCTATCAATGTTAGCACCAGCCATTGTGGTTACCTGAAAATTCTTCAGGAATGAGGCATTGTAATTAACCAATAATTGAGCAGTGGTTTTTGTATTGAACGATGTTCCTGAGTTGAATAGTCCTTTAGGTCTTTTAGCAGTACCCCAAGGCATAAAATCCATTGATTCAAAACGATCCATATCTCTCATACCGTTAAATTTCACAAAGAGATTTTTCAGGAAATTATACTGAATACTTGCCTGTCCCATAAAACGATTCTTTTTATCCGTATTCCCCATTCGGTTGATTACGAAATATGGATTTTGAGCTTCGGGAACCTGTTGCCACTGTACCTCATTGAAATTAGCATCATAACCAGGAGACAGATTTCTAATATCAACCGTATTGGCAAGCAAATTAGTAGCCCATGAGGTGGTATTATCTGCATAGCCATTACCTGGTCTGTTAATACCCTGATCCGAATTATAATGGAATGTAGTTTCAATGATAATTTTTTTACCAAGTTCAGAGCGTACATCTAAGTTGGCCGACTGTCTTTTATAATTTGACCCAGGCTCTAAAGCATTTGCTCTTAGATCAGAAATACCCAAACGATAAACAAGTGCAGATGAGTTTCCTCCTGAGAATGCTACGTTATTGGTAAGATTGGTACTTGGCCTGTAAAAATTTTGCCAGTTTTGTTTTACGTTAACGGCACTATAGGGTCTGGCAACGCCGTCAAATTGTACATAGCCACCTGTTGCATCATCTATTTTGGCACCAAATGACAATCGACCAGAACTGATTGATTGTGCTTGAGTTGTTGGTTTTATTCCATCCAAACCTTGTCCGTAGACATATTGAAGATCTGGGAACATTGAAGGAGATCCAACTGTGAAATTACTTCCAATTTCAACACCTATACCTTTTTGAACAGCACCCTTTTTAGTGGTAATTAATATTACACCGTTTGAAGCCTGACTTCCATAAAGAGCTGCAGCTGGTCCACCCTTTAAAATACTGACTGATTCAATATCATCAGGATTGATTGAAGAAATACCATCTCCTCTATCTAATATAGTTGCACCCTCTCCTTGTGCTTGAGAACGAGCAATATTACTTATTGGCATACCATTCACCACATACAATGGTTGATTGTTTCCACTAAGCGAACCGTTTCCCCTAATAATTACACGGCTAGAACCACCTGGGCCAGATGACATACCAGTCACGTTAACCCCAGCTACTTTGCCTGAAAAAGCATTTGCAATATTATTCTCACGAGATGTTGTGAACTCCTCACCCTTTACTTCGGTTACGGAATAAGCTAATGCTTTTTTCTGTCTGGAAAGTCCAAATGCTGTAACTACTACTTCAGTTAAAGCAGTATTAGCAGCTTCCATTTTTACATTCAAGGTAGTGCGATCACTCACCGTTTGCTCCTGAGTGACATAGCCAATGTAAGTAAAGACAAGTGTGCTATTTTTATCAGAGACATTTATGGTAAATCGTCCATCCAAATCGGTAGTGGTACCTATTGAAGTGCCTTTAACCTTGACACTTACACCAGGCAATGTTTCACCCCTTGTATCGGAAACCTGACCTTTGATAACAATGTCCTTCTCTCCTAACAAGTTTGAAATATTGATCAAATTGCTTTCAGGAACCATGACCGAAATTGTCTTTTTTAATACCAGTATTGTTTTATTCTTAATACTGAATTCTAAAGGTTGGTCCTTAAATAAAGCAACCAATACCTCAGAAAGATCCTCATTAACCGCATTTATGGTTACTGGCTTAGCTAAACTGATCAGTTCTTTCTGAAAGAAAAATCCATAACCCGTTTGCTTCTTAATTGATGAGAATACTTTTTCAATTGCAACATTTTCTCCGCTGTAGGTTACTTTTTGTGAGTACCCTTCTGCGCGAACATTTAAGATTAAGGTTAAGAGTAAAATAAATGTCAGCTTCATGACAAGGAAAATTGAATTTGATGAAATCAACTGGCTCTTACTATAAGTAAAGAATCGAAATCCGCCAGTAATTGTCGGCTTTAAGTCGAAAGTTGTAACACGACTTAGAGAGCCCTCTGTTTTAGTAAATAAATTCATAAATTTGTTTAGTTTGGTGTTCAATAATCTATCTCAATATTTTTTATTAGTAGACCAGACTTTTGCCAGGAGCGCGTCAACGCTTCTGGTTTTTTTTGCCCTCTACTTTTAAAGTTTAAGGCATAACGATAACCTCCTTCCCTTCCAGTTTAAAGTGAATATTGCTTTTCTGGAGTATTTCGAACACTTCCAAAAGTGTCAGATTTGTAGCTATAGCACCTTCAAAATGATGTTCCGGTAATATCCCTTCATACCTGGCTGTTATGCCGTACCATCTGCTCAACTGACGCATGACCGTTTCTATACTGGCATTTTCAAAATAGAAGTAACCATCTTTCCAGGCCACTTCTGCTTGAGTGTCTTTTCTTTGTATTCTGATATCCCTGTCAACCTTTGATTGCTCGCCTGGTTTAAGTATTTGAGATTTCTTCGAGTTTAATTCTATTACACGAACAGCTCCTTCAATCAGGGTAGTTGTAATAGAAGGTTCATCAGAATAGGCATTGATATTAAAATGCGTACCAAGCACTTCAACAGTCTGATTTCCAGATCGAACAGAGAACTTTTTATCTTCATTCTTGGAGACTTCAAAATAGGCCTCACCCTTTAACTCAACCTCTCGTGTATCTCCGGCAAAAAATACCGGAAAACGTAAAGAAGATGCAGAGTTCAACCATACCTTACTGCCATCCGCAAGATTTAGCTGAAATTTGCCTCCAACAGGTGTTTGAATCGTATTGTATACAGTTTGAATTTCTCTTTTCTCAGTTATAGACTGTTCATTAGCTGATAATGTATACTCAATGATACCTTTTGAATTCTTATGAATCTTGATTCCTCCCTGATTAATCAAAACCCCGTTTTGTGAATCATCCAATACAATCTTCTTTCCATCAGCAAGTGTGAGAATTGCTTTAACCCCTCCTGGCTGAATATCCTTTATTTTTGGCTTTACAGCTACTTTTTCGGAAATTTGAGCAGTTTGAATCTGATCCTGCTTTACATAGAAATAAAGGCCACTTACAAGAAAAACAAGGATAGTGGCTGCTGCAGCAAGGGAAGAATATCTACGATAAACCGGTATTTGCCTTTCTGCCAACTCAGGAACATCAATTCTTGAATAAATAAATGATTTAAGATTTTCCTCATCCTCCTGAGCTTCAAAAGTCCAATTCGAATCTCTTTTCATTTCCGCTCGATACCACTGAAACAACTTTTCAGTCTCTTCGGCAGAGGCAGTATTATAAAGATACTTTTCAACTAATTTTTGGACTTCTTTCTGTTGCATAAATCACCGATTTTTGGCTTATATAATATATAGTGCCATAAGTCGACAAGTACCCTTATAAAAAATGAAAATTGTTAAAATAATTTGAGATGGGAGATAGTAGAATGAGTAAATGAGACAGGTTTGAGGTATCAGAAATACTAAATGTCAAATGAAGCACTCAATTGTCTTGGTTCTTGATTCTTGCATCTTGGTTCCTTGTTCCTGGTTCTTGCTTCTTGGTTCCTGGTTCTTGATTTTTGGTTCTTGATTTTTGGTTCTTGATTCTTGGTTCCTGGTTCTTGGTTCCTGGTTCTTGGTTCTTGGTTGTTGGTTCTTGGTTCTTGATTCTTGGTTCCGCAGTGAGAAGCTCCCATACCTCAGTCCCCCATTCTCAATTCCCTAATCCCCCAAGCAATTCACTG
>JBIIWE010000318.1:0-3852 GCA_044339075.1 Daejeonella sp.
TGTTTCTTCAAAGATCAATCGTTTGGCCTCATCAAATACTTCACGGATAATACCCACATTATCTACCACAACAAAAACTAGCTTTGTGGTTCCGTCATCCAGAACAAGGCTGCGTGCATGCAATTCGTCGTGGACATAATTTGCAGGAGGTGGAATACCAAAGTTTCCCACTAAACCTGAACCCAGGGGTGGGGTTATGTTTGCAGTTGATGCGCCAGCCCGGAAAGTAGTATTCTGAGCATACAGCTGGGCATCAAAATAGAGTATCAGTATAAAACTGAAAATCATTGTTAAAAGCCTGGCGTTACCACCATAACTTAGAAATTTAATTATTCTTTTCATATTTATCCTTGTTATTGATTGTTTAAATTAAAACAGCCTGTTTGAAAAAGCATTATTATTAAAAAAGTATTATTTTCCTGACCTATTGGCCTTCCTCTTTAATCTCATTGAGCATACTTATCGCAGCCTCCACCATCATCTCACCTCCGCCCGGAGCCAAGCGTGAGTTTATTGTCTCATAGCTCCCCTGACTAAATGCTTTACGGGTTGGAACATAAGCGATATGGCTATTGGTCAATTCAATAACCAGAGTTGTTTTAAAGGGAGATGACTTCTTAATAGCCAGGCCTAACTCCACAAAAACCTCCCCTGGTAGGCCTACAACTGCAAAATCCTTCCCTATGCCAATTACCTGAACCTCTAATGGTAGTTTCCATCCTTCACGCTCAACTGTAGGCGCGATTGCCTCAGTACGTCGAAGCCTCTCCAGTGATCGAATCTTTAATCGCCTTCGCCGTTCCAAAAATGCTGACTCCTTGTGTAAAGGTTTGGCACTTTCATCATTAGCCCAGGCTAATTCTGTATCACTATAGTCCTGAAGAGGAGCATATACAAATTGGGAGCGCATCACAAGAAAGGGATTCCCGACCTTGTTTAAAACCGGAATCTCTTTAACTATAGCATTCGATAAATTCACTCCAATATCTTTAGACGACAAACGCTTCTTGTCTTTTCCCTGCACATCCACATGATTTACATCACCACATGGGCCTGTTGCAAAAATAGATACGCAACCTCCGCCTATGGCAGCGCTTAACGCCTGAGCAAGGAATCCCGGATAGTCTGCACTAAACTTGGAACCTCCAAAAGTATCGGCATGAACTCCGAAATTCGAAAGAACAGCCAGTGGAGAATTATCAGAAACCTTTCGAAGCATTAAAATACCTACCTGAGGATCAACCGGTCCGGCAGGAAGAATAGCATCTTTATTACCAAGGCCCGGATTAAATACAACTTTGCCATCTTTCATTATAAAACGACGGTTGAATGAAATGCCTTTAGCCAGTCCTGTACCAGTTTCAATCCGAACATTTTCCATTGATTTATGGGCAATTATAACTGACTCTGCTATCTTAACTGCCAAACTATTCAAATAAAGATCCTTACCTGATGAAGGTTTGTCCTCATCAAATGGCGGGCGAAGCGTCCCGGTAAGTTCGAGTATATTGGGGTGATAGGCAGGGCCAGTATGTGTGTGTGTGCCTGCAATTATGATATTTGAATAGGGAATACCGGTTTTTTCCGAGACCAGCAATCTAACGGATGAAGAGAGACCCCTTTCTACCCACAATAAATCACAAATCACGAGTGCAACGGTATTTTCACCCTGTTTAAGTACAAGAGCCCTAGCATACAATGAATCATTAGCTCCGGTACTTTCACCACGATAATGTGGGTAACCCAAAGGAGGAGTTATATTTACTGTTGAAGCTCCTGCAAGAAAAAAAGTTTCCTGAACAACACTCCGGAAAGTAAAACCGAACATAAGTGTAAGACTAAGCCCTAATGCTAATATATAGGTCGTAGTGTTCTTATTTTGAAACATAAATATTGCCATTCTCGCAAATTATACTCAATATAGGTGTGCAGGTTTCAGTTATTTCTAACAAAATAGAAATATCAGATATGGTTTATTCCAATAATTTATTCTTTAACCCAATCTAACTACCGCAACAGGAAGAAAAATCAGGTTGAACATAAATTCCGTATTATATTAAATAAATAGCAGCAGATATATCTTAAAAAATATACCTACTGCTATTTAGCTCAATTATTTCCAACCAGGATTTTGTGTCAATTTAGTATTTAATGCTAATTCCTGTAAAGGAATTGGGAACAAATACAACTTATCATCCCACTTTCTAGCTGTATAACCCGGATATAAGACCCGATTTGCGCCAGTTTTAGGATCTCGC
Organism: Daejeonella sp.; assembly: GCA_044339075.1. Classification (GTDB taxonomy): domain Bacteria; phylum Bacteroidota; class Bacteroidia; order Sphingobacteriales; family Sphingobacteriaceae; genus Daejeonella. Next base: position 2,259 of record JBIIWE010000318.1, read on the forward strand.
GCGCCCTGAAGAGTTTTTGGATTTTCAAGCAATTTTCCAGCTTTCCAGCGTACCAAATCGTCCCATCTCTTTCCTTCTGCACTTGTTTCAAGACGACGTTCACGACGGATTTCATTGATAAGAGCTATAACAGGAACTTCCCATTTAGGCCAGTTTGGATCAACGAATCCCACATTAACTTTAAGAGCAGGCATTCCAACCCGTGCTCTCAAAAGGTTAACAGATTTATCTAAAATATCTTGAGTGCATTCTCCCAACTCGGCTTTGACTTCGGCATAGGAAACCAATATATTACCATATCGATAAATAAAATCGTTAGTAGTACTTGTACTTGGCAATCTGTCAACCTCTAAAGGACTATACCCTTTTATAATAAAGTAACTGGTTGGGCAATAGTTACTTTGAAACTCAGGCATTGGTTTATAATACGTAACACCGTTATTAGCAATATTATACGGACGTGCAGTATTGTAAACAGATTGTGCCAAACGCGGATCTCTGTCTACAAACTCGTCAGCAAAGACTGCATTTCCCTTATATAAGGGACTGATAGCAATAGGCAAACCATCTTTACAAAGATATGACTCCACAAAATCAATATTGTATCCTGTATATGGCTCACCAAGCTGACGAACATTATTATGCATCCGCTTATTTGCAATAAAGCGCTGAACCATAATTCCTTCAGGATTTCCCTTTAAATCATATTTAACAAACAGATCAAAGTAATCTTTAGTAGGCTGTCCTGTTGAGTATACAGAGAATCTTTTTGAATTAATGATGCTTTCATAAGTAGTTGCGGCTAATTTTAACATAGCCTCATGTCCTCCAACAATGTTGTGATATTTTCTGAATGTACCTTCATACAAACATATTTCTGCTTTTAAAGCCAATGCAGCATACTTAGTAAGACGATCGGCAGATGATGTTTCCGGCAGGTTTGCAATAGCAAAATCCAAATCCTTTATCATATTTTCAACGACCGTTTTTCTGGAGTCTCTTGGAGCCTGTAATTCTGGTGATTCCACTCCTAAACTGGTTGACAACCATGGCACATCACCAAACTTTCTTACTTTCTGAAAGTAATAAAAAGATTTAAAAAAACGAACTTCTCCTTCGGCGTTTAAAACTGAAGGATCTGACTTCATCTTAGCGATGCGATCAAGTGCATAATTACAGCTACGGATATTTAACCAGTCACTTTTGGCCCAGCCGCCACCCGAAGTAGGTATAGGATATTCGTTCCAGGTATAAGAATTACGAGTTGTTGGGTTTTGATTATCACTAAAGTTATCTGTGTCATACCAAGCAAGGCGAGCATCAAATAAAGTCGGATAAAATTGATTGACATACATCTGGACATCTGCCCCACTCTGCCAAAAACTACTATCACTAATCTTATCCAATGGAAATTTTTCCAAATAATCGTCATTGCACGATGTCATCGTAAATAACGAAAGAAGCAATATAATATAAATATTTTTCATGTTATTTTTTTTAGATATAGTTTTCATGTTACTTTTTTTTAAAAATTAACATTGGCTCCAAAAGATAATGACTTATACAATGGGTAGCCGCTTGGTCCCACTTGTTC
>JBIIWE010000319.1:0-3838 GCA_044339075.1 Daejeonella sp.
GCAGTAAAGGCGTGCTTTATCCTTGCATTAACATTCATAAATCACTGCCTTTAAGTAATCCGGAGAAGTGTTGCAGATCCATTCATATTTTTCACTGTCATTGAAACGGCTTGGATTACAGCGATAGGATAAAGTGTGCTTTTACAACAAATACCGGGAAGCCGCGGCTCTTTTGCTTACTTTTCCAGCTGAAGGGAAAAGTAAGTGCCCTCTCCCGCGGCAAGAGCGGGATGATTTCAATTTTAATTGATAATTTACATTTTTATCCGGACACTAGTGATTGAAAATCTAATTCATAGAATTTAGGTTGCAACAATTTTATAAATAAAATCCTATGGATTTTTAAAGAAGAGTTTAACTTGCTGGAATTAAATATGGTAGAATTAATTCATTTAATTATTTCAAAAGTAGCACCTAACAAACTTCCACGTATTTGACATAAAAAAAGAAGGTGAAACTTCTGGAAAAAATCTTAATCTTTCCCAAAAAATGAACGTGTTTTTCAAGTCAGTTTTCAGATTCTACCTAATTTTTCAGATTTTCCAAATGGAAGCTATAGCAGCAAAACCTGAGAAAGAATTGCCAAACATCATCCTCTTATTGGGAGATGATCATGGATGGGATGAAACAGGCTATAACGGGCACCCCTACCTTAAAACTCCCGTTCTAGACAATATGGCCTCTTCAGGAGTGCAAATGAATCGATTTTATTCTGCTTCTCCAGTATGCTCTCCAACCCGGGGAAGTATTATCACCGGCAGACATCCTAACCGTTACGGAACATTTACGCCAGGTTTTTCTATCCGTCCGGAAGAGATTAGCATCGCTCAGCTGATGAAAAAAGCAGGTTACACTACTGCTCATTTTGGTAAATGGCATCTGGGACCGGTGAAAGCAGAATCACCAACCAATCCCGGAGCAATGGGCTTTGATGAGTGGCTATCACACGATAATTTCTTTGAGATGAATCCACAACTTTCAAGAAATGGTGGCTCTCCTGTAAAGTTTAAGGGTGAAGGTTCAGAAATCATTGTTAAAGAAGCTCTAAACTTTATCAAAAAGGCTAAAAAAAATGGAAAACCTTTTTTTATAGTCATATGGTATGGATCTCCCCATGAACCCTATAGTGGTTTGCCAAAAGATCTGGCACTTTACAATGATTTGCCACATTCCTTTGGAAATAAAATGGTATCGCTAACCTCTAATAAAACAGGACTGCAAATACAAAGACTGCAGCGGGAAGTATTGCGTGAGCGGTTTGCTGAGATCAGCGCGATGGATAGGTCAATTGGACAGGTACGTGATTATTTAAAACATTTGAAGTTAAGGGATAATACATTGCTCTGGTATTTTGGAGATAACGGTACCCCAAAGGAAGCTAATGCTACTGTCCCATTCAGAGAGGAAAAAGGAAGTATCTATGAAGGTGGTATTCGGGTACCAAGCGTTCTTGAATGGCCATCACAATTGACTCGTTCCTTGAAAAGCGATGTAAACATGGTATCTTCTGATGTCTTTCCAACATTAGCAGCAATTATTGGCCAACAACTCCCAAATCGACCTTTGGATGGGACAGATATCCTACCCATAATTGAAGGCCATAAAGCAAGTCGCCAGGAACCAATTAAATTTTGGAATGGCAAGCAAGGAGCTCAAAAAGGGTCAAATCCTATACCCTATATTGATCCAAAATTACAAATGGGTACTACGCCCTTAGCTAAAATTCAGGACGGTGTTGCAACCAGAAACTTTAAAAATTTTCAGCATCAGGATATACAGGAACAAGACTTTTTAGGCCCGAGAGCTATATTAGACAATAACTATAAACTGGTTATTCATGATTTAGCTAATGGAAAATCTTCAATAGAACTATTTGATGTACGACTTGATCCGGCAGAAAAAAACAATCTGATTTCCCGACACACTGAAATTGCAAAATCACTGGAGAAAAAATTAAGAGAATGGCAGGAGTCAGTTTTAAAAAGTCTCATGGGCGAAGACTACGACTAAAAATTTGTGCGCACAGAAAGCATTACTTAAGCATAGACATACTTTTGAATAAAATTGTGTTTTAGGAGACCGGCTAGGTGGACATCGTTAAAATACTTTAAAAAAATCCGCCCAAAGCCAATGAAAACAATACAGCTTTTCAATTTAAATCTTAAATTCAGATATGATTTCATTCTTATTACTCATAGCAAGTGTCACATTTCTGATTTTTTTGACAGCAAAATGGCACTTACACCCATTTCTGGCCTTATTATTTGTCGCGCTATTTTTTGGAATCCTCTCCGGAATGGATCTGGATACCATCATAAAATCAATCAATGATGGATTTGGCAATACAATCGGCAAAATAGGAGTCGTCATAGCACTAGGTGTGATCATAGGCACTTTTCTGGAATATTCCGGAGGTGCTTATAAACTCGCCGAGATCATCATAAATCTGATTGGCAAAAAAAGAGTGCATGAAGCCATGGCTATTGTTGGATTCATTGTTTCCATTCCAGTATTTGCCGATAGCGGATTTATTATTCTAAACCCTCTAAATAAAAGTTTAACAAAAAAAGCCGGTCTTTCAATTGTAGGGACAGCGGTTGCGCTTATCCTGGGATTAATGATTTCCCATGTATTAATACCACCAACCCCCGGACCGATTGCCACAGCAGGTATTATCGGTGCAGATGTGGGATTAGTTATGCTCGTAGGATTGATCATAGGTATGTTTTCCCTGATAGTCGCTATTATTTTCTCGAAATACTATGCTTCAAGAACCTACATTGATCCAAATCCTGAATTATCTGAGGAGATCATTCAGGAAAAAATAAGAAATGCACCCAGCGCAGTCAAGTCATTTATACCCATTGTTTTGCCAATAATACTGATCATAGGTAAATCTATATTGGATTTTATCATTGTTGACGGACAAGAGTTAACCTGGTGGTATAAATTGATTGGATTTATCGGATCTCCGGTTATTGCACTATTTATTGGGATGCTATTTGTGTTTTTAATACCCAAAAAACTAGATAAAGAAATACTCTCCACAACCGGGTGGGTAGGTAAAGCCATTAATGATGCATCAACGATCATCATTATCTCAGGTGCTGGAGGAATTTTTGGAGCGATCCTTCAGAATAGTGGAATTGCAACAACAATGGCCAATGGTTTATCACAAGCAAACCTTGGTATTTGGCTTCCATTTATTCTTTGTGCTGCAATAAAAACAGCACAGGGCTCATCTACGGTTGCAATGATTACTACCGCATCGATCATTGCCCCTATGTTACCCGGAATGGGCTTTGTATCTGAAGTTGACAAAGCACTAATTGTTGCTGCGATAGGTGCAGGAGCAATGGTAGTATCCCATGCCAATGATAGTGGATTCTGGATCACAACCCAATTTTCAGGAATTGATGTGAAAACAGGGTATCGTACCTATACCTTAGGCACACTGGTAGTCGGGATATCTACAGCAGTATTTGTTTACATTGCAACATTTATAGTTTAATGATCGTGTAATTCTACTGAAAAGTCGCTATCCGGTGCGGTGAGTACAGGATAAACCTAAAACTCTGCCTTACTCTCCAGTATCTCAATCTGTGCCAGAACCTCAAATTCCTTAACAGGAAATTCTTTCCCATTTCTGATGGTCTGAACTACCGCTTCAAAAAGGTCCATATATTTCCCCTTTATGGATGGTACAAGCTCTACAGTTTTCACTCCCTGATCGCTCATAAGGGTAAGTCTTCCTTCCTTGCCGGCTTCCTCCACTCCGAAATCCGCATCACCAGGTTTCATACCAGCAATTAACTGGTCTTCCTGCTTATCGCAGAAT
>JBIIWE010000320.1:0-3837 GCA_044339075.1 Daejeonella sp.
TAGGTCTTGAAATCAAAGCAAAAAGTCCTTTCAAATCTTCCTTTACCATTGAACTAGCAAATGGTAGTTATGGGTACCTTCCTACCCCTGAACAACATCAGTTAGGAGGTTATGAAACCTGGCTAGGAACAAACAGGGTGGAAACTATTGCTTCCCGTAAAATTGTAACTGAAATTCTTAAACTTTTTAACCAAGTTAAACAATAAAACCATCATGATTTTGCCAAAACCCGCAAGGGTATGATTATTAAATCATGATCGCCTGCTCGGATGATCCGTTCGGACGGACTCCATAACCATTGAAAAAAAATAAACAGATGAAAAAAGTACTAACACTAATTACATCCTGTCTGGTAGCCTTATCAACTATGGCTGGAGAAGGACCTAAACAGGCACCTATTTTTAAAGCCGGATTTTCTGAAAGGGATATTACACCGGATATAGGAATGGAATCGCCGGGTAACTATGGCAAGGCTCATCATAAGTCCTTTCATGACCCCTGTAAAGTTCGTGCCGTCGTATTTGATGATGGACAGAAGCGTGTAGCCCTAGTTGGGATCGATTTACTATTTGTAACCCGTCATCTCGTACAGGAAGTACGTGCTGAGATTCAGAAGCGTTGTGGCATCCTGCCGGCTGATGTGATGATTGGAGCATCTCACTCACATTCGTCCGGTCCGATTGGGATGGGTGAACCTGGAGATTTTGACAAAGCCTCACCAATGGTGAAAGATCTTGTTAATAATAACTCTATTGTCTCTAATCCTGGATTTACACAAGTCCTTAAAAAACAGATTGTTGATGCGGTTGTGCTTGCGAATGGAAATCGTGTAGATGCTAAGCTTGCAGTTGGGAATGGGCATGAAGATAAAGTTTCGTATAACCGTCGTATGCGGATGAAGAACGGATTGAGCTACTCACACCCGGGGGCAGGAAATCCTGATATTGTTGATTACGCAGGGCCAATTGATCCGCAGGTCGGGACCGTTGGTGTATGGGATTTAAAAGGGAATTTATTGGGCACGGTGGTGAATTTTGCATGTCATGCCACAACGAGTCCGGGTGGTATTTCGGCGAGTTGGATTGGATCTATGGAAAGAACGATTCGTGGTGCGACCGGAAATGCGGCTTTACCTGTTGTTTTCATGCAGGGCGCTTGTGGTGATATCACACAGGTTGATAACCTGACCAAATTTCAAAATCCGGGGGCTGAAGAATGGTGGGATATTGTTGGAGGCCGCGTTGGTGCTGAGGCTTATAAAACCCTCCTTTTAATTCGCCGTGGTGCAGGAAGTGACATTCCGCTTGATAGCAGGCAGCGGGTCTGGACGGTTAAGCGTCGTATCCCAACTCCTGAGAAAGTTCAGAAGGCAATGGAACTGGTAAAGGCAGGTCCCGAGAAATCAGGTAATACTGAATGGATTTTTGCAAAAGAGATTCTTGTATTGGATGCAATCATCAAAGCCAGACCATTAGTGGAAGTTGAAGTACAAGCCATACAGGTTGGCCCGATGGTATTCGTATCGAATCCTGCAGAATATTTTGTTCAGTACCAATTGGATATCAAGGCAGGAAGCAAATTTCCATTCACTTTTGTGGTTGAACTCGCCAATGGTATAACAGGTTATGTTCCAACTGAAGAAGCATTAGGCCCTAATGGTGGAGGTTATGAGACCCGTCTCACTTCATACAGTAACCTGGAAGTTTCTGCCGGAAGACAGTTTGCCAATACAGGAATTGAACTGGCTAATCAAATGAAACCCGGTAAAGTGCCATTGCCACCTCCACCGCCACCATTTAAAGCACCGTGGGAATATGGAAATCTGCCACCGGAATTGAAGTAATAGGGTCATCTGTATCGCTCCTCTGGTCGGTGTTTTCACCGACCAGAGAGCTAGTGGTACGGTGATAGCACCGACCACAGGGTAATGCTAGTGGTACGGTGACAACACCGACCACAGGGTAACCGACCACAGGGGGATGTAAAGACATTTTAAACCGGTTCAAATGACAAAAAAATATCTTTTTTCATCTACTTTCTTCTTGCTTCTGTTGATGAAATCAGGACTGTTATCTGCAAGTTTATTATTTCAGACTGGGGAATTTAAACTTGGCGCCGCAAAAACTGTGATGACTCCTCCTAAGGGGAGCATAATTGGAGACTCTTATGGTATCAGAGTCTCTGAAGGGGTGCATGATGAGCTTTACATTAAAACGTTGGTTTTTGAACAGGCTGGAGAAAGGGTTGCATTTATTACCCTTGATGTAATCAGTTTGCCACACTTGCTGGTGATGAAGAGCAGGGCATTAATTCATAAACAAACAGGGATTGCAGTAAACAATATTATACTGAATGCCACCCATCTACATGCAGGACCTCAAATGAACCCGCTTTTTTGGGATGTTGTGGGAGGCTCAGCAAAGTTAAAAAGTCAGGAATATACTCTTAAGCTTCCTGAACTTATTTTGGAAAGTGTAAAATCGGCAATTTCAAAAATTCAGCCGGTTCATGTTTCAATTGGAAATGTACAAGAGACCTCCATAAGTTTCAATCGACGCTTTTTGATGAAAGATGGCACTTTTAAAACGAATCCCGGAAAATTGAACCCAAATATAGTGAGGCCTGTCGGGCCAATTGACCCTTCATTGTCAATGGTTTATTTCGAATCTCTTGATAAGAAGCCGGTAGCTATTTTGGTTAATTTCGCTCTCCATGTTGCAGTTGTTGGAGGCAATAATTTCTCATCAGATTTTCCCGGCGTGATGTCAGATTTGATTGGGAAGGTGAAAGGCGAAGAAGTAGTGACCGTTTTTACAAATGGAACTTCGGGAAATATCAATCATATTGATGTTTCAAATTCTAATCAGTTAAGCGGATTTGATGAGTCACAACGAATTGGAACTATTCTGGCTGGCCGGGTACTTAATGCCCTCAATTCATTGCGTCCAATTTCAATTACATCCTTAAAAGCTAAAATTCAAGCGGTTAATTTACCGGTTTTGAAAGTTGTTGAAAAGCTTGAAATGATTTGGGCAAAGGATGTGATCTCAAAATTTGGGAAGCCAAAAGGCTCCGGATTTGCTGATGTAGTTAGTGCATGGAGAATTCTTGATCTGGTAAAATATCAAGGGGGACTTGGTACGAGGCATAACTCAACTACAACAGTACCGCTAACAGTTGATGGTTCAGCACTTGAATCCGAAGTTTCTGTAATAGCTTTTGGCGATCAAATGGCTCTGGTTGGCTTTCCTGGAGATGCTTTTGTAGAACTGGGTCTCGGCATAAAGCTAAACTCACCTTTTCCATTTACAATTGTGAGTGAACAATCCGGAAATGGAACATTAAGCTATATACCAAATAAAAAAGCATTCCCTGAAGGTCAATATGAAGTTAATAGTGCGCGGTATAGAGCAGGAGGTGCAGAAACTCTGGTCGACTCTGCAATTGAGGCTTTGATTTCAATCTTTTACCATTAGATTGTTAGTTGTAGATGTATTTAAAATAATAAATATGAGGTTTTTCATCCTGGCTTTTATTTCTTTAGCTTGTTGCTGTTTACAGGCAAATATTCAGGTTTTTGGAGGACCAGTAAAAAAGGTTAGAGGCACTTCGTTACTATTAAATCAATCCAAAGCAAAGAAGCCTAATGTCATCATCTTTTTTTGTGATAATCTTGGGTACGGGGATGTTGAGCCTTTTGGCAGTAAAGTGAATAAAACACCTAATTTGAATCGAATGGCCAAAGAAGGAAGAAAATTCACTAGTTTTTATGTAACAGCAGGAGTTTGTACTCCTTCCCGCGCTTCAATTATGACGGGATGCTACGCTCAACGGGTA
>JBIIWE010000321.1:0-3833 GCA_044339075.1 Daejeonella sp.
TGCTTTTAAAAATGCCACCTATTGGAGTAATAAAGAACACTGGCAATGGGCCGTTGAACCCAATGATCGTGAAAAAGCTTCATTCTTGAAGGAAAATATTTTACCTATTCAGGAAAGCGGAAAACTTAAATTTATTGATACTGTGGATGGTGTATCTTTTACTGATAACATCAAGATTCGCTTTGCTTTTGGCCATACTGATGCAATGATGTTACCTCAGATAAGTTATAAAGGCAAAACTATTTTGTACATGGCCGATATGCTCCCATCAGTCGGGCATATTCCAATGCCCTATGTCATGTCATATGATATGTTCCCGCTCCAGACATTAAAAGAGAAAAAGAAATACCTTGAAGAGGCAGTTCAAAATGATTACATACTGTTTCTAGAACACGATCCAGTGAATGAATGCTGTACCCTACAGGAAACAGAAAAAGGTATCCGTGTTAAGGATACCTTTAAGTTAAATGAGATCTGAAATAGTAATTAGGACTAAGAACCATACATTTTAATGAATCGTTCTTAGTCTTTTTTCTAGCAACAATTTTCTTTCAACTTTCACTAAAAAAATTAGATCTATGGTATGATAACCTGTGGCTTAGTACCGGTGATCTGATCTATTTCTTCCATTACTTCATTGGTCATTAATGGCACAACCTCTAAAGCAGTTAGATTTTCTTTTAATTGTGCGCCTTTAGAAGCCCCCAATATAACCGTGCTGACATGAGGATTTCTGAGGCACCAGGCAATGGCAAGTTTTGCTAATGAGGTATTTAACCTATCAGCAAGATCCTTAAGTAATTTAACTTTACGGATATTATCTTCAACAAGAAGTCTGTTTCTTAACCATTCGATATTATCCATACTGAAACGTGCATCTTTGGGATCAGCTTCATTGTATTTTCCTGAAAGTAAACCAGAAGCCAGCGGACTCCAGATGGTAGTTCCCATCCCAAAATCTCTGAACAACAATAAGAACTCCATTTCCATTTTATCACGCCAAAGCATGTTATATTGTGGCTGCTCCATTACTGGATGAACTAAATGGTTTTTTTCAGCAAAATAATGAGCCTGCATGATCTCTAAAGCGCTCCACTCTGAAGTACCCCAATAAAGGGCTTTTCCTGATTGAACTAACTGATGCATAGCCCAAACAGTTTCTTCTATAGGTGTTTCTTTATCAGGACGATGGCAATAGATCAAGTCAACATAGTCAAGTTGTAGGCGTTTCAATGCATTATGAGTTCCTTCAAAAAGATGCTTTTTTGATAGACCGATCATATTCGGCTTTTTTTCTTCTGCACCAAAAAATATCTTACTTGAAACAATATAAGAACTACGATCCCAATTTTTCTTTTTCAGGATCTTGCCCATCACTATCTCTGATTTACCCCCAGCATACCCTTCAGCATTATCAAAAAAATTAACTCCTCCTTCATAAGCGATATCCATAAGTTCTTCAGCAACCTTATCTTCAATTTGCTGACCAAAAGTTAACCAGCTACCAAGTGAGAGTGCACTAACTTTTAATCCTGATTTTCCTAAACGCCTGTATTCCATGATTTTATGTTTAATTTATTAGTATTTAATTCCTTTTCTAAATTAACAATTTACAAGTCAAAAAAACATTTATCATTTCATGAACTAAAAAATTACATAGGTCTGTATTATTTTATAAATTGGCACTTCAAATGAAATTGAGATTCGCAAATGCGAAATAAAAGGAAATGCAGCTTACTCAACTTGAAATAAAAGGTTTTAAAAGCTTTGGCGATAAAATAACGATCAACTTCAATGAAGGTGTGACCGCTATTGTCGGACCAAATGGTTGTGGAAAGTCGAATGTTGTTGATGCAATTCGTTGGGTTCTCGGAGAACAGAGCACTCGTATGCTTCGTTCTGAAAAGATGGAAAATATTATTTTCAATGGAACAAAAACAAGAAAACCTTCTAATCTGGCTGAGGTATCCCTAACCTTTGATAATACAAAAAATATACTTCCAACAGATTTCTCAAAGGTTACCATTACTCGAAAGCTGTATCGCTCTGGCGAAAGTGAATACAGGTTAAATGATGTTCATTGTCGTTTGAAAGACATTACAGATCTTTTTCTGGATACTGGAATTGGATCAGACTCCTACTCTATCATTGAACTAAAAATGATCGATGAGATCATTGCCAATAAAGACAATTCAAGACGTGCATTATTTGAAGAGGCATCAGGAATATCTAAATACAAACTTCGAAAGAAACAAACATTTAACAAGCTCAAAGATACAGAGGCGGATCTAAGCCGGGTTGAAGATTTGCTTTTTGAAATTGATAAAAACCTTAAAACCCTTGAAAATCAAGCTAAAAAAGCTGAGCGCTATTTTAGATTAAAAGAGCAGTATAAAAGTCTAAGTATTGTATTGGCTTCCTTCCGAATAATTAGCTTTAGGGAAGCTCTTTCCAGTCTTGAAGACAAGGAACAACAGCAATCACTGAGCAATACCGGAATCAGCACCACAATAAGTACCCTTGAGGCAGTATTACAACAGCAAAAACTGGATAATTTAACTCTGGAAAAAAACCTTTCAGTTCAGCAAAAAGCAAGCAATGAATTTATTGCTAAGATTCGCAACTATGAGAGCGAAAAGAAGCTTAAAAATGAACAATTAAGGTTTCTGGAAGATAAAAATAACAGGCTGAATGATGAATTGGAAAAAGACAAAAATCAATTAAATCATGTTTTTTACAATCAGAAACGATTAAATGAAGAACATCTTCAGGAGAGCGATATTCTTGAAAAAATCAGAAATACTACATCATCCCAGCATCTTGAGATCACTGAACTTAGAACTAAACAACAAAAATCTAAGACTGATCTTGATTTATTCAGCAACGAAAATAACGAGCTTCAGAATCAGGTATATAAACTTGAAAAAGATATTGCTATTCTTCATATTCAGAATGATGCGCTCTATCAGGAAAGTAGCCGTAATATGGAAGATACCCGCTCCAAAGAAACAGAACTGAATGAGTTTAATAAAGTGATTGATGAAATCGGTGGAAAGCTGGAAAGCAAGCAAATAGAATTCAATCAAAATAAAGAGTTAGAGGATGAGCTAAGCAGACAAGTTCAGCGGAGTACTGAACAATTAAGAGAAATTAAAGAATCACTGAATCAGGAAAGCCGAAAACTCGACTCTAAGCAAAACGAATATAACCTGACTAAATCGATGGTTGATAATCTGGAGGGTTTTCCTGAATCCATTCGTTTTCTGAAAAAAAATACAAGTTGGGCTAAGCAAGCTCCCCTATTTTCTGATATTTTGTTTTGTCGTGAGGAATATAGGATAGCAATAGAGAACTATCTTGAACCAGTAATGAACCATTATGTTGTAGAAACACAATCGGAGGCTATACAGGCCATTAGATTATTAAATGATTCATCAAGAGGCCGTGCAAACTTCTTTATTTTAGATGCACTCAATAAAATATCCAAACGAAATCCAGACAAATTAACAAATCAAAACCTGATTCCGGCATTGGAAATCATTGATACCGATTCCAAATACCGTCCGCTTTGCGCAATACTTTTATACAATGTTTATCTCCTTGAATCAGGTGATGAACAAGAAATTAAGTCGGCATTGCCAGAAGAGCAATACGTAATCCTTAGTAAATCAGGTATGTTCTCTAAAACTCGCATTGGCATGTCAGGAGGCTCTGTTGGATTATTTGAAGGTAAGCGAATAGGACGTGCTAAAAACCTTGAAAAGCTTAGCAAAGAGATCAGCACAACAGAATCAGGAATCATAAAATTAAAAAATGCTATATCCTTTGAAGAT
>JBIIWE010000013.1:0-12982 GCA_044339075.1 Daejeonella sp.
AGCTACTATGGATCTGATGGTTGCCGGAACAGAGAATGATATCGTAATGGTTGAAGGTGAAGGCGATGAAATTTCTGAAGAAGAAATGGTTGAAGCAATTGAGTTTGCACACAAGGCAATCATAATTCAAGTTCAGGCTCAAAAAGAATTGGCAATTTTGGTTGGCAAAACTGAAAAGCGTGTTTATAGCCATGAAACTCATGATGCTGATCTGAAAGTAAAGGTTTTTGCTGCTACCTACGATAAAGTTTACGCAATTGCAAAATCGAAATCTGCAAAGCATGACCGTTCTGATAAGTTTGCTGAAGTAATTTCAGAATTTATTGCTGCACTAGGTGAAGGTGTTGATGATACAACAATCTACTTGTCTAAGAAATATTTTCATGATGTGCAATATGATGCAATCCGTAATCTCGTTCTTGATGAAGGAATTCGTCTTGATGGTCGTGATTCAAGAACAGTTCGTCCGATCTGGTCTGAAATAGGTTATCTTCCTACAGCACACGGTTCTGCTATTTTCACCCGTGGTGAAACGCAGTCTCTAACAACTGTTACTTTAGGTGCCAAATCTGATGAGCAGTTAATCGATGGTGCTTTCTTCAATGGATACCAGAAATTCTTACTTCACTATAATTTCCCACCATTCTCAACAGGTGAGGCCCGCCCAAATCGTGGTACTGGTCGCCGTGAAATTGGTCATGGTAATTTAGCAATGCGTTCATTAAGAAAGGTTTTACCGGGTGATGAAAATCCATATACCATTCGTGTGGTTTCTGACATTCTTGAATCAAATGGTTCTTCATCTATGGCTACCGTTTGTGCAGGTACTCTTGCATTAATGGATGCTGGTATCAAACTAAAAGCTCCTGTTTCAGGAATTGCAATGGGATTGATTTCTGATGAAAAAACAGGTAAATATGCAATCTTAAGTGATATTCTTGGTGATGAAGATCATTTGGGAGATATGGACTTTAAAGTAACCGGAACTGAAAAAGGTATTGTTGCCTGTCAGATGGACTTAAAGATCAATGGTTTAAAATGGGAAGTGTTAACTGCAGCTTTAAAACAGGCTAACGAAGCCCGTCTTCATATTTTAAATGAAATGAAGAAAACCATTGCAGAACCACGTGAGGATTACAAACCACATGCACCAAGAATCGTTACCCTTAAAATTGATAAAGAATTTATCGGTGCCGTTATAGGCCCCGGTGGAAAGATCATTCAGGAAATGCAGCGTGAAACAGGTGCAACCATTGCCATCGAAGAAAAAGACAATTTAGGTATTGTTCAGATCTTCGCTGACAATAAGGAAGCTATTGATAAAGCTGTAAACCGTATTAAAGCAATTGCTTCAAAACCAGAAGTTGGTGAAGTTTACGAAGGAAAAGTGAAAACAATTATGCCTTTTGGTGCTTTTGTTGAGATTATGCCTGGTAAAGATGGACTACTTCATATTTCAGAAATTGACTGGCAACGCTATGAGTCAATGGACGGAGTTTTAAATGTTGGCGATATCGTTAAAGTGAAACTTCTTGAGGTTGATAAACAAGGTAAACTAAAGCTTTCCCGTAAAGCTTTACTTCCTCGTCCTCCAAGACCAGAAGATACCAAGCCAGCGGCTGAATAGTTTTATGAATTTTATACTTGCAAAACCTGTCGTGCCTCTGCATTGATAGGTTTTGTTATTTACTGCCTTTTTTTTCTTAAATTGCTTATACAGAATATGAAAAAGCAAAAAAAACATATTATTGAGGAACCTTCATCAGATTATGAAAAAGCTGAACTTGATTTACTTAAAACAGCCTTAAAAAGATCATATACGGAGCGGTTTCATACCATGACCAAGCTTATGAAGATGAATATCATGTTCAGACAGGCTCAGATAAAACATAAACCTTCCAATTAATTTATTATGGATGTGTTCGACGAAGAGCTGCTTCGTTTTTGGAAAATTGCAGGTCAGTTTCAACTAAAATATATTATGATAGGAGGTGTTGCTACTAACCTCCATGGATTCCAACGAACTACAGAAGATATTGACCTGTGGATTGAAGAAACTAAAGCAAATAAAGAAGTTTTAAGAAAAGTATTCCATGAATATGGAATGGGCGACTTTAAAACATTACCTGATATGCAGTTCATTCCTGGATGGACATACTTTCACCTTGATAATGGGCTTAGATTAGATATAATGACTTCAGTGAAAGGCCTGGAAAATTCAAACTTTGATTCATTACTAAAATCAGCATCAATTGCAACTATTTATGGAGTTGAAATACCATTTCTGCATCTAAATGCATTAATTTTAACAAAAAAAGCAGCTAATAGACCTAAGGACCAGCTTGATCTGATAGAACTTGAAAAAATTAAAAAAATTATTGAGCAAGAAGGTACTAATCAATAATCACATAGCTTTTATTAAACCCAGATAATACAATCAAAATTGTAATTTTACAAAATGAAACATCTTATTGCCCCTTCCGTTTTGTCTGCTGATTTTGCAAACCTCCAGAAAGATATAGAAATGATCAATCGCAGTGATGCAGATTGGTTTCATATTGATGTAATGGATGGTGTTTTTGTTCCGAATATTTCCTATGGATTTCCTGTTCTTAAAGCAATTCAGAAATATGCTGAAAAACCACTTGACGTACACCTGATGATCGTTGATCCTGATCGGTATCTGCAGGATTTCAAACTCGCTGGAGCAGAAAATATTACGGTGCATATCGAAGCATGTACTCATCTTCACAGAACATTGCATGCAATAAGGGACCTAGGCTGTAAAGCAGGGGTAGCAGTCAATCCTCATACACCAATCAGTTTATTGGAAGATATAATCGAAGATATAGATATAGTTTGCTTGATGTCTGTCAATCCTGGCTTTGGGGGTCAGAAATTTATTGAAAATACTTACAAAAAGGTTAGAGAACTACGTTCAATGGCTTCCGGAAGGAATAACGGACTTTTAATTGAGGTTGATGGTGGTGTATCTAATCAGAATGCAATTAATTTATTACAGGCCGGAGCAGATGTACTTGTTGCAGGTAATTCAGTCTTTTCGGCTCTTGATCCTCTTTTAGAAATAGCTGCTCTAAAGAACTTAAACCCAGATTTGATAAGGGCCTAACACTACTTTGAATGTGAAGCAAAAACAACGACTACTCTCAGGTTTTCACTCTATCAAGTCGAATTTTGGGCGATTAGTCAATTTAGCTCGCATTTTTCTTTTTTTGCTTTTAGTATTTTTTTCAAATAACCTATTAGCTCAATACCTTACAGTAATTAAAGGTGTTATTACTTCTGAGAAGGGAGAATTATTGAGCGGAGTGACCATTCAGGTAAAAGATACCCGTTTAATAACCCAAACAAACAGGGAAGGTGAATACCTTTTAAGCAAAGTTCCTGTTTATACTACTTTAATATTTAGCAGATTAGGTTATAAAGATCTAAGTCTTGAATTGGAACTTCTTTCTGATAGAGACAACATACAAAATATTATATTAATTACTGATATACAATCACTTGATGAAGTTCATATAACTGAAAGATTCAATTCTAGTAATTCAATTAATATGGAGTCTGCAAAGTTTTCAGCTTTCCCTCAGACATCCGGAAGCTTCGAAAGTTTTATTAAAAATATGCCTGGAGTTTCTGGAAATAATGAGCTTAGTTCTCAGTATTCAGTCAGGGGTGGAAATTTTGATGAAAATCTGGTTTATTTGAATGATGTAGAAATATACAGACCAATGCTGATCAGATCTGGTCAGCAGGAGGGACTTGGTTTTATCAATCCAGATCTGGCAACCTCTACCTTATTTTCTGCAGGTGGTTTTGAAGCAAGATATGGTGATAGATTATCATCAATTCTTGATGTTCGATATGGTAAGCCAGATAGTTTATCACTTGAACTACAAGCAGGTTTTATTTCCAGTTCAGCAGCCTTGAAATTGCCCCTTAAAAACGGTTTCTTTTTAGCAGGTATAAGAAACAAGAAAAATCAGAGCTATTTAGGGCGTCAGAATCTAATTGGTGATTATCACTCCGGATTTTCAGACTATCAGTTCCTTTTAAGGCAAAATCTCTCCTCAAAGCTTAATTTGTCTTTTTTTGGATTATATAATGGTGGAGAAATTAGGATAAGTCCTGATAAGAGAATAACCGAATTTGGTACTTCTGATGATGTATTAAGGTTATTTGTCAATTATGATGGAGAAGAGAGCAGCAATTATAAGGCCTTAAACAGTGCATTGACATTTTCGTATAATGTTAATAATAGCCTGAATTTTAAATGGATAAATTCTGTGGCTTCCATTAATGAGGAAGAGCAGGCAAACTTATTGGGATGGTATTCATTTAATGAAAAGCAAGGCGGAAGTCTGAGTCCCACAAATGGTGGAAGTTTATTAGGAATGGGCTCGAATCAGACATTTTCAAATAATTATTTGAAATCGCTGATCTACAACACTGAATTTCGGATGTATAAACAAGTAAAAAGCTCTTTTATCGAAATGGGCATGCGCTTTCAGTCAGATCAAATTGATGATCGGCTAGATGAATATACAGCTGTAGATACTAGTGGATACTCTTTACCAAATCAGGGAAATTGGATGTATTCAGGTTTTATTAACCAGAAAAATATGGTAAAAATCCAACGATTCAGTGGTTTTATTCAAAACACCTTTAACTTAATGCCCAATTTAATAATGGCCGCAGGAGCAAGGATTAATTATAACACTTATTCTAAAGAAAATATGATCAGTCCGAGGGTATCATTAATATATAACCCAAGGCATAGAGATCAATTACTCTTGCGATTTTCTGCAGGAACTTACAATCAGGCTCCATTTTATCGAGAGATCAAAAATTACAATGGTAGCCTGAATGCTGCCGCAAGAGCGCAAAGATCATTTCAATTTATTACTGGTACCGATTATAAATTTAAGGGCCTTGGAACAAGTTTGAAATTCAGTTCGGAAATTTATTATAAGGTACTAAGCAGAATTACACCTTATAAAATTGATGACCTAAAGATCAGATATCTTTCAGATAAAACTTCAAAGGGCTTTGCTGCTGGTGCAGATTTTAGTATTAGCGGTAATTTTGCAAAGGATTTAGAATCTACATTCCGCATATCTATTATGAAAACCAAGGAGGATATTAAAGATGACTTTTATCTTGCGAAGGATTTATCAGGAAATCAGATTATCATCAGACCTGGATATCTAAAAAGGCCAACAGATCAATTATTCAATATAGGAATGATGTTTCAGGATCGATTAATACAAAATCCAACCTATAAAGTACACCTAAACCTAGTATATTCTTCTTCATTACCTATTGGTCCACCGGGACCTGTCCGGCATACCGATCTGTTTAAAATTCCTGCCTATAAACGCGCAGACATTGGTTTTTCAAAAGATCTTGCAGATCCGGAAGGAAAAAAAACATCGGTTTTTATTAAAAAATATTTCCAAACCTTAAGCCTTCATGCTGAACTTTTCAACCTTCTGAATTTTAAGAATATCACCTCATATTTATGGTTAAATGATAAAATGGCCAATCAATATGCTGTGCCAAACTATCTCACTTCAAGGATGTTTAACTTCCGGGTGATCGCAAAGTTGAAAAGCAGGTAATTCATTTGTCATCTAATCTTAATAAGGGTTTAAAAACCTATCAGGTGTCAAATTATTCTGTTATTTTTGCGGCATATAATAAAAAGTATGACACATAATTTTGGTGCAGGCCCCTGCGTTTTACCCCAGGAAGTATTCAAACAAGCCTCTCAGGCAGTTCTTGAATTTAACGGTACAGGTTTATCTATCCTTGAGATATCACACCGTACTCCTGAGTTTGAAGCTGTAGTTGATGAAACGGTGCGTTTAGTTAAGGAATTATTAAATGTTCCTGAAGGTTATTCAGTTGTTTTATTACAAGGAGGAGCAAGTTTACAATTTTCTATGGCTCCAATGAATTTATTAGCTGAGGGACAGACAGCCGCTTATTTAAACACAGGAATTTGGGCTACTAAGGCTTTAAAAGAAGCTAAAATATTTGGAAATGTAAATATTGTAGCCTCATCAAAAGATGATAATTTTTCATTTATACCTAAAGATTTTGAAATACCTGCAGATTCTGCATATTTCCATTACACCTCAAATAATACCATTTACGGGACTGAATTAATGACTGTTCCTTCAACTTCAGTTCCTGTTGTTTGTGATATGTCTTCAGATATATTCAGTAGGGTTATTGATATTTCCCAATTTGGTTTGATATACGCCGGAGCTCAAAAAAACATGGGTCCAGCCGGCTTAACATTGGTTATAATAAAGGATGAAATATTAGGAAAGGTTGATCGAAAAATTCCTTCAATGCTAGATTATCGGGTTCAGATCGATGGTGGATCAATGTATAATACTCCACCAGTATTTGCTATTTATGTTTCTATGTTAAATCTTCGCTGGTTAAAATCTAAAGGCGGTGTATCCGAAATTGAAAAAGAAAACATTTCCAAATCTGAAGCACTTTACAAGGAAATTGATCGCAATCCTTTATTTAAGGGCACTTGTAGCATCGAAGATCGTTCCAGAATGAATGTTTGTTTCGTAATGGAGAATCCCGAATTGGAGAAGCCATTTCTGAAGTTTGCTGAAGATCGTGATATAATCGGAATAAAAGGACATAGAAGTGTTGGTGGTTTTCGTGCATCCATGTATAATGCATTGCCAATAACCAGCGTACATACACTGATCGAAGCGATGCAGGAATTTGCTGAAAAGCATCGTTAATAATTGATTGATCTTATACTGATGGGCAGTATAATTCATTTCTGATTATAATAAAATATTAATAATTATAACACCAAAAAATACAATAATTTATGTTTCGTATACTCGCCAATGATGGCATTGATCCAATCGGTAAAGATTTATTAGAGAAAGCAGGTTTTCAGGTTGATACCAATCATATCCCTCAGGCAGAACTTTCAGAAGGTTTAAAAAACTATGATGCAATTACAGTTCGTAGTGCAACTAAAG
The DNA here is from genome assembly GCA_044339075.1 of Daejeonella sp. Lineage (GTDB taxonomy): Bacteria > Bacteroidota > Bacteroidia > Sphingobacteriales > Sphingobacteriaceae > Daejeonella. The sequence continues at coordinate 7,044 of JBIIWE010000013.1, forward strand.
TCAGAAAAGAATTAATAGATGCGTGTCCGAATATTAAATTGATCGGGCGTGGTGGTGTAGGTATGGACAATATTGATGTTGATTATGCACGGGAAAAGGGACTTGCGGTTGTAAATACACCTGCTGCATCCTCTCTTTCAGTTGCAGAATTGGTTTTTGCTCATCTCTTTACGGGTATTCGCTTTTTACAGGACTCTAATCGTAAAATGCCTGTTGAAGGTAATACCAAATTTAATGACCTGAAGAAAGCATATGCAAAAGGTATAGAACTTCATGGTAAGAAAATTGGCATTATAGGTTTCGGCCGTATCGGACGTGAAACAGCCAAAGTTGCATTAGGACTAGGAATGGATGTTCTTGCTTATGATCTTTTTGAAATCCCTTCTGAACTTGAATTGGTTCTTAGTGGAAATGTTCTTGTTAATTGTCCGATTAACGCAGTTAGTGTTGAACAATTAATAAAAGAATCTGACTTTATCAGTCTTCATGTTCCATTTTCAGAAAAACCTGTTCTTGGAAAAGAAGAGTTTGCTAGGATGAAAGATGGCGTTGGAGTAGTTAACTGCTCAAGAGGTGGTACAATTGATGAAGATGCTCTTTTAGAAGCATTAAACTCTGGTAAAGTAGGTTTTGCAGGTCTTGATGTTTTTGATAATGAGCCAACTCCTCGGCAGGATCTGTTAACTCATCCCAATGTTTCATTAACTCCGCATATAGGAGCATCCACCAATGAAGCTCAGGAAAGAATTGGTACTGAATTAGCTAACTTGATTATTGACTTTTTTAAAAATGTTAAAGCCTGATCTCTGAATAATCAGGCAGGTTTGGTACTTGAATAATTATCGTAAATGCCAAAGATCAAACCTTTCAGAGGAATACATCCAAGTCAGTCTATGGCTGCCGAAGTTGTAACCAATCTGGAGAATTTAAGTATATCTGATGCAAAGGTTATCCGGCAAGGAAATCCATATTCTTTTGTGAATATGCTAGTTCCTAAATTGGATAACCTTTTTTTAATGGGATCAAAAAATGAACTGGCATTTAAAAAGATCAACGAGAACTTCGATGATTTTTTAGAAAAGGGCATATTTATCAGGGATTCAGATCCATCTATTTATGTATACCAGATAAAGCGCTCCGGACTTACACAAACTGGAATATGGACCATTACATCAATTGATGATTACCTGAACAATGTGGTTAAAAAACATGAACTAACAAGTGCTGACCGCGAACAATCTCTGATTGATTATCTTCAGCAGACAGGTATCGATGCTAATCCAGTATTAATCACCTATGCAGCTGTAGATCGCATGGATGCAATTATCGATCAAACTACACTTAAAAAGACTGAAATATACTTTATTAAGGAAGGTGCAGAACATCGCTTATGGAAAATTGATGATGAGTTCACATTAAATAGTCTAATGAATGAGTTTTCACAACTTTCAGCCACTTACATTGCAGATGGACATCATCGCGCTGCAGCAGCTTCTTTATTAGGGATACAGCGCCGCAAGCTAAATCTAAAACATAAAGGAAACGAAGAATACAATTTCTTCACTTCTGTTTACATGAGCACAGATCAACTAATAATCTACGGATTTAACAGGCTGTTAAAAGATTTAAACGGTTTATCGTCAAATGAAGTATTAAGGTCTGTTGAGGAAAATTTTCAGATTGAAAAATCATCAAAACCTATAAAACCTGAAAAAATACATGATTTTGGAATGTATCTTGATGGGAATTGGTATCTAATGAAGGCAAAGCCTGCAATCATTCAGACAAACAATCCACTTGCTAAACTGGATGTTACTATTCTGCAGGATTTTATTTTATCTGCGGTATTCAATATTTCTGATCCTCGTACAGATTCAAGGATCAGCTACAGGGGAGGAAAATTACCATTGACTGAGCTAGTGAGCGAAGTTGATTCAGGTAAATTTGCAATTGCTTTTATTCTATTTCCAACTGCTATTGAACAACTCCTGGAGCTTGCTGATGAAGGTGAAGTAATGCCTCCCAAATCTACCTGGTTTGAGCCTAAATTTGATGTGGGATTATTAATTCACCAAACAAACTAATCTTTAATCAAGTTGATAGCTGAGTCCCTTCTTTGCAATTTCAACCTGGTAATTCTCATCTGTTAAGGAATTACTGAGGTTTTCCATCGAATTTAATTCTCCGTGAACCAGAAAAACCCTCTTTAATTTTGCTGGATGCTGCTGTTTAACAAAATTTACCAGATCATTATGATCGCCATGTCCACTAAACAAATCCGTTTGCTTAATTGTAGCAAAAACTGACAACTCTCTGTGCCTTAAATTAATAACAGGATCTCCACGAAGTAAGCGATGCCCTAAAGTCCCTTTTGCACAATATCCAATAAACAGAATAGTACAATAATAATTTGAAATATTGTAATACAGGTGATCTTGAATCCGGCCGCCTTCCAGCATACCAGCAGACGAAATAATGATGCAAGGTTCATAATAGTTAGATATGGCTTTACTTGCATTCATATCTTGAATATAGTCGAGATTCTCAAACTCAAACTCATCACCTGAACTTCTATAAAATTCTTGAGCTTCCTGATTCACCAGCTGATGGTGTTTTCTAAATATATCAGTAGCATAGGTAGCCATCGGACTATCTACAAATACTTTAATTTTAGGTAATAGTCCTTTACTGAATATTTTGTTAAGTGAATAAACCAATGCTTGGGTACGACCCACGCTGAATGCTGGAATTATCAATCGTCCGGGAGATTTTACACAAGCCTCATTCACAGTTTCAGTTAGTAATTCCTCAACACTAAGCGTTGATTTATGCATTCTGCCGCCATAAGTAGACTCACAAACTAGATAATCAACTTCAGGAAGTGGTTCAGGATCCTGTAAAACTGGATAATTCTTTCTTCCAATATCTCCGCTAAAGGCAATAGTTTTCTTTACACCATGCTCTTCAATAGTAAAAACTGCAGCTGCAGCGCCTAAAAGATGACCTACAGGTATAAATGTTAAACTGATCTGTCCATTAATCCGAAATGCCTTATTAAAAGAAATCGTAACAAAACGATCCACGGTTTCCATTACATGCTTTTGAAGATAGAGAGGTTTAGGTCCTGTAGAAAATCCTTTTTTTCCTTTGCGAGTTTTTCTTTGCCTGCTAAGGAAAATGTTCACTGAATCAAGAAGAAGTAATTCAGTTAGGTCAGCAGTAGGAGCGGTACACAAGATCTGCCCTTCAAATCCTAAACGAACCAGTGTTGGTAAATTCCCGGAATGATCAATATGGGCATGTGTAAGTATTACTAAATCTATCTCAGCAGGTGAAAATGGAAATTGCTCATTCTCTTCAACCCATGTGTCTTTTTCATAATCCAGGCCGCAATCTATCAATATGCTGTAGTTTTCAGTTTCTAGTAAATGCATACTCCCTGTAACTTGTCTGGCAGCACCCCAAATGGTTAACTTCATAGATTATTCTTTAAGGACAGATAATTTTTGAATATAGAGATATAATAAAAAAAAGATGTCCTCATTCAGACTTAATTTCCTGGCTTTCTAGTTGTAACTGACTAAGATAACGGTATAAGCCTTCTTTGTTTTTCATTAACTCTGAATGATTACCACTTTCAACTACTTTACCTTTTTCCAAAACAATGATCTTATCAGCTTCTCGGATTGTTGAAAGACGGTGCGCAATGATGATAGATGTTCTGTTTTTCATTAGTTCTTCAAGTGCCTCCTGAACCAAACGCTCTGACTCTGAATCCAGAGATGATGTTGCTTCATCCAGAATTAATAAAGCCGGGTCCTTTAAAAGAGCCCTTGCTATAGCAATACGCTGACGTTGTCCGCCAGAAAGTTTTACCCCTCTTTCTCCAACTAAAGTATCATAAGCTTCAGGAAAACCAGCAATAAAATCATGCGCATTTGCCCGTTCAGCAGCAATAACTATATCTTCTTCACTAGCATTTAATCGGCCATAGGCTATATTTTCACGAATTGTACCTCCAAATAATAGAACATCCTGCGGAACAATTGCAACCTGATTTCTAATATCTGTTAATGAAAAATCAGTAGATGGCTTTCCGTCAAATAATAGTTGACCACCTTGCGTTTCATAAAATCGAAGTATTAAACCGGCAATAGTTGATTTTCCAGCGCCACTGGGTCCGATTATAGCAACCTTTTCACCTTTTTTGGCCTCAAAGGATACACCATTTAGAACGGTTATTTCCTTTCTGGAAGGATAGGCGAAAACTACATCTTTGAATTCCAGATTACCGTCAATATGATTAACAACAATATTATTTTGATCGTCCATAGAAATGGGTTCATTCTCTTCAGCAAGAATTTCCAAAACCCGTTCACTTGCTCCAAATGCTTTCTGCATCGTTGCATAAAGTTCAGGAAAGCTACCCATTGCTGCACCTACAAAAGTGGAAAGAAGAATAAAGGTAAACATACTTGCTATGCTAATCTCTCCGGCCTGAACCAAATGAGATCCATACCAAACAACTGAAACAATGGTGCCGAATAAACAAAAAACAATAAATGAAGCAAATACACCACGAAACTTTGCACCACGCATAGCGATCTTTACAACTTCACGAATACTTCTATTATATCTTCCAACTTCAAATGCTTCATTCACGAATGCTTTTACATTGGAGATACCCTGAAGTGTCTCTTCTACAATTGTATTTGATTCAGCAAGTTTATCTTGTGCCTGCCTGCTTATTTTTCTAATGAAACGACCAAAAACTACTGCTACAGCTACTAAAACAGGTAGAACTGCGAGTAGCATTAATGTTAGCTTTCCTGAAACTAAAACCAGAAAAATAATACCACCCGTAAATATGATAACCTGTCTGATCATTTCGGCTAGGGTAGTAGTTATTGCATCTTGAATCTGAGAAAGATCTGCAGAAAGCCTGCTATTTAATTCTCCAACTCTTCGTTGAGAGAAAAAATTCATCGGTAGTGTGATCAATTTATGATAAGTATCTCTCCTGATATCTGCAAGTCCTTTTTCAGCAACTTCTACAAACCAATTAATCCTGTAAAAAGAAAAAATTGCCTGAATAAATAGAACCCCAAGCAAGGTAAGAGCAACAGTATTCAGATCAGTTGGGAAAATGTCAAGTATTTCATTAGGGACTATTTTACCACTTTGAGAAGCCTGAGCTCCAGTACCGATCAAGCGCCCCATAAGTAATGGAAACAAAAAGGAACTGGCACTGGAAAAAATCAGACATGCAAGACCAAGGAAAAATTTAGTACGATAAGGTTTCAAGTAAAGCAATAATCTCATTACCTGCTTTAAACTTTCCTTATTGATCTTTGCTTTTGGAAGTTCTTCCGCCTGAGCGTTACCGCTATTTAATCGAGCACGTGCCATGTTTTTATTAAGGGATTATTAAGCCAAATAATGGAAAGATCAAAAATAGCTTTAATTAGATATTCTTTGTTTTATTGATATCACCACGAGGTAATTTTTTAAGCCAAAAAATATAAAAAGCAGATAGAACCAAAGCTATGATCAGCATGCAGAGATAATTAAACTGTTTATCCTGATAAATAATATAGTCATCTGCCTATGCTAGTAATTTTTGATTCTCCTGCTGTAGTTGAGCAATAGTTGATTGATATCTTTCAATACGACCTTCCACAGTTTCTGCCTGGGTTAGTACTTCAGATTTTTCTAGATCTTTATAATTAAGCAAAACCTGCAATTCAGAAAAAATATCATTATCTGTCAAAACTATCTGACGCAGAATATCATTGGAGGTCTGCATATCCCGATTAGTTTTAAGCCCAAAAATTCCACTTCGCGTTCCAAGACTATTCTCATATTGACCAAAACGCTCACTTCGCTGATCTAATAGTTTATTGATCTTTAATCTTTGCATTTGATATGCAGAGCTATCA
>JBIIWE010000322.1:0-3830 GCA_044339075.1 Daejeonella sp.
AAATAGTCGCTTTAGTGATGAGATTTCTCCACGGCTAAACACTAATTAAACTTAAATATTCTATTAGCGTGTTCGAAATGACGTAAATTTTTCTTCATTTCTAGTCTGCCTTTAATTTCGAAGTCCTCCTGCCGCAGGTAGGGAGGCACAATATGAAATCTGTTGAGTATAAAAATAATTTTGATTGAAAACAATCACATTGACCTAGACATTGACCAACGCATTTCTTAATTTAACTTACTAAGTTATAGAATTGAATACTAATCAAAAGATAATCAGACATCTAAATCAAAATAGAAAAACACATAACAAAAGACTCGCACAAAAAGTCGGATTACATTTCTCTAAAGAAGTTTTTTATGGTTTTAGATTAGAAGTCTAGAGGATAGTGCATCTTTTAAATGGCTTTTTGCACCTGTCTTGGGAACATTGTAGCGTATTTGGAAAACCACAAGCGAATTGCTACCTTAGAAAAAAGAATATGAAATGGCTCAAGTTGATGTAATAAGAAATGGAATTATTGACAAATTATTAGCAATCTCGGATAAAGATTACTTAATGGCTTTGCTAAGATTAGTTGACAATAGTGCGGTGCATGATAAAAAAATCAAACTGACAAAAGAGCAAAAATTAATGCTTGAAATGAGTGAAAATGACATTCAAAATGGTCGGGTAATTTCACAAAAAGATTTGGACAAATCTGACATTGAATGGCTAAAAGGAAGATAGTTTGGACTGAAACTGCAGCTAAACAACGTCGTGGGATCTTTGAATATTGGACAGAAAGAAACAAAAGCATAAATTTTGCTGAAAAATTAATCGAGGTAACCGCGAAACATCTTAACGTAATTGCAAAAAATCCAGAAGCTTTTAAAGAAAGCGAAATAAATACTATTCGTGAATCTGCAATGGGTCATTTTAGTTTATATTACATGGTTGATGAATACCAAATAATAGTTATGGCATTTTGGGACAACCGCCAAGACCCTGAAAAATTATTAAAATCCATTTCTTAAAAATAATGTGGACGCGCTAATTTTAAACTTGCCCCAAACTAAGTTCAATCAAATTATAAAAATACTCCAAGTTTCTCAAATACATCTTTTCTACCCATCCATCACTTAAAAAATCCCACACTTGCCGTATCCCTCACCACGCCATCTTTATCCCGGTAAATAAAATACGCATCTAAACCTTTATGCTTTTTCAGGAAGGCAAATGCTTTTTCAATGCCTAGTCCGATGAGGACATTGTCATACCCATCTGCACTCATGGCATCCCGGGTTTTAACCGTTACGCTGATCATCTCATTGTTAATCGGTCGGCCGGTTTTCGGATCCATAAGGTGGGAGAGTTTCTTCGATCCGTTCTGGATAAACTTCCGGTAATTACCTGATGTGGTTATTGCTCCGCCATGCAATTCGATAACTTTCTGAATGATGGGCTCGTCATTCCCCTTTTCTGCCGACTGCTCAATCCCAATTCGCATCAGCTGATTGCCGGGTTGTTTACGGCCTTTCACCCGGATCTCACCACCAATTTCGATCAGGTAATTTTGTACACCTTTACTTTCTAAATGGGAGGCGATCACATCCACGCTATAGCCCTGGGCAATGCCATTAACATCAATTTTAAGGCAAGGCATAGTTTTAATCAATCGTTTTCCTTCGATGCGAAGTTTATCAGAACCTGAACAGGAGAGGGCTCTGGCAATTTCGGTATCAGTGGGCTCTATGTTATGTTTCTTCGCCCCAAAGCCCCATGCCTCCACGATTGGCAAGATACTGATGTCAAACACGCTCTCACTTTCTTTCCAAATCTTCAGGGAACGCTGCACAACTTTTAAAAGATGTTCATCCATGATCAGTCCATTCTCCGAATTATTGAATTGATTGATCAGGGAATAGGGTTTGTAAATGGAAAGTGAACTGTCCAGCTGACTGAATAGTTGATGGACAGAACTGCTACTGATGATCGCAGATTCGGCATAATAGGTGATCTGATAACTGGTGCCTTGGGCAAAGCCCTCAATTTTATAGGCGACTAATCTTAATTCAGACCTTCGACCGACCGTACAAGAGCTGATGATGGAGAATGCGAAAATGAAAAAGAGGATAAATGCAGATAAGTTTATTTTACTTCCACAAGTATTCTTAAACCTCCTATTATTCATAGTCAATTAGTCCCTTTTTATATTCCTGATCGCTCCGGTAGTGGTATAATATTTCGCGATCATATTGGGAACTTCCCAGGTGGGCATTTTATCGTCTAGGATGTATGAAATAGCAACTTCAGCAGCGTTCATGGATTTAAATGTTCCTGGTTTAACAACATATTCATTCCCCTTTTTGATCAGGTCGAAACCCGGATATTTCTGTTGAAATTTCAATTTTATCTGTTCGATTGTTTTACTGAAATCTGCTGTTGGTATTCCATCTGCAGCTCTGATGTATAAGCTTGCTTTATACTGTTCTGCAGCACCCTGCCTAAGCTCCAGGATTGCTTTTGTGCCTCGCATCAAGGCATAATGTGTATCACCTGAACCAGAAGGCTCTCTGTACCCCCACAAGACCGATACTTTGGAATGGATTCCTTTGATCGTATAATTGATCTCGCCATTCGCATACACTGATAAAATGCTGTCTTTGACGTATTTATTTAGATAATCAGGATAATCTACCCGGGTAACCAGTTTAAATTCTGAAGGAGTCAGTTCCGTAGGCCATTCCTTTGAACTCAGGATTTTGATGTCTTTTTTAACATTCAAAATCTGATCTGGGAAGGCTGCCCATTGCGTCATATCCACCAGGTGAGTGCTGACGTCAGTAATTCCATGACCCTGTTGTTCGATGTCGAAGAACCAGGCCGGTCGTCTGGCAGGTTCAGTCCCCGAGAATTTAAGAAAATGATGGAGGTTCGCCTGAATTAGCGAGGGATCATCTATGCTGCCTTTAGTGAGTGTGCCAAATAGTTCTTGACTTGCAGCCAGTTCTCTTTGCAGGATATTGCTGATATCAAAACGTAGATCCATTGGGTCGAAGAGCAAAATATTCTTTTTTTCAGCTATTTTGAACGACTCTTTCAGCTTTTCGAAATCCTGTGGAGTTACTGCCAAGGGCTTATCGGCTAATACATGTAAACCAGCTTCAATGGAACGGCGAATGTAATTGGCTTTTTTGCTGTTGTTTCCTGAAATGATCACGGCATTTCCTTTTTTCTCAGCAAGCATTTTTTCCAGGTAATCAGTTCCGGTATAAAGAACGATCTTCCATTTGGTCGGGTTGCTTGTGCGATTGTTGCCTCTTTTGATGCTGCTCAGGTAGGTCTCTACATCCGGTCCTGCAGGAGCATACACATGAACTTCCGGATCGATACCTTCATACATTCTTCCCTGCATATAGGTTGCATGCCCGTGTCCGGGATCTAGTACGATCAGTTTAATAGATGGCTTTTGTGCCAGGACTATTAGGGTACTGCATGTGAGTACTAATAACAAAAATGTTATTTTAATTAATTTATTTAATCTCATATTAATTTATTTTCTTTTAGTTTTTTTGTGCTTTGCCGGATTAATCACCTTTTTTTCTTGAATAAACCGAATGATCTTTAGAAAAAGATAGAGTCAAGTCCTTGTTTACTATTACTCAAATATAAGAGAATTGATGATTTTTGTGGCCTGGCTTGTTGGATTCAATTAGAAAGTCAATATTTCCCGAAACCTGCCCTTCAGTAGGTGAGGGACCTTCGTAGTACATGGCACAATTTTGCGTTCATCGCTACGAAGTTCCTTCACTCTGTTCAGGATGACACGTGCACAGCGCTAAAAAAAT
>JBIIWE010000323.1:0-3823 GCA_044339075.1 Daejeonella sp.
CAATGGAAGTACTGCCAATTGCCTTGATTGTAGGTTAAAAGGGAGCAGTATTAAGCCTGTTTTTTGGTAGATCGAATAAATAATCAGTTTTTAAAAAATGGACAGACCAATACATATTCCTTCCACCTTGACCGTCAGATTCGCATGGATATTTTTATTGTTGGCTTTAATTTCTAATGTTCAGGCTCAGCAAGTAAATCTGGATAGTATTGCCTCCCGATTTGAAAATTTTAATGCAAATAACCTTCAGGAAAAAATATTTGTTCACACAGATAGGGAAATGTATCTCGCAGGAGAGATCATTTGGTTTAAACTTTATTATACCTCGGGTGCCGCAAATGAGTTATTAGACTTAAGTAAGATAGCCTATGTAGAGGTAATTGATAAAAATCAAAAGTCCGTTTTGCAGGCGAAGATTTCAATTGAAAAGGGAACAGGGAATGGTTCATTGTATTTACCAGTTTCATTGACTTCGGGAAATTATCAATTCAGGGCCTATACCAACTGGATGAAAAATTTCAGTCCGGATTACTTTTTCCACAAAAACATAAGTATCATCAATTCATTGTTAAAACCTGAAAATTTTCAGTCTAATAAGGCTGCTGCAAGATATGATGTTCAATTCTTTCCCGAAGGAGGACAGATCATTGAGAATTTGCCTGGAAAAGTGGCTTACAGAGCCATAGATGATCAAGGTAAAGGGGTTGATTTCAATGGTACTCTGGTTGATCAGAACAACGCAGTTCTGCTCAGATTTAAACCTCTGAAATTCGGAATCGGCAGTTTTTCTTTCATTCCTGAGGCAGGAAAAATCTATAGAGCCTTGATTGAACTGCCAGGTGAAACTATTAGCAGAGAAATTCCAATTGCAAAAACAGGTTATGTTATTCAATTGTTTGATGGTCAGAATGATAAGTTAAAGTTAAGTGTACAAACAAATGGAGTTCCTGCTAATCAGAAGGTACATCTTTTTGCCCACACCAGACAGTTGACTAAAATGAAGGTATCTGCTGATCTGGATATGGGAAAGGCAGAGTTTCTGATTGATAAAAGTATGCTCGGAGAGGGTATATCCCAATTGACCATCTTTAACGGTTCAGGTCAGGCAGTTGCTGAGCGCTTATTTTTCAAGAAACCTTCCAGTAAGTTACTGATTAAGGCCAGCGCTGATCAACAGAAGTATGCACCAAGGAAAAAGGTGACCATCAATTTGGATGCTAAAGATGAAAAGGGGCAATTTCTTTCAGCAGATGCTTCGATAGCAGTATATGCAACAGATAGTCTGGAATCAGATAATGGAGATATTTTCAATTATTTATGGCTAAAATCAGATTTGAAAGGGAATGTGGAATCTCCTGCTTATTACTTCAAAAATAATGACATCATAAGCAGTGAAGCTTTGGATAACTTGATGTTAACACATGGCTGGAGGAGATTTGTTTGGCAGGATTTACTGAAGAATACGATGCCTTCATTTGAATTTCTTCCTGAAATTGATGGTCATATTATCAACGGTAGAATAGTTGATACAAGAAGCAATGCGCCGGCAATAGATATTCTGACTTATTTGGCTGTGCCGGGCAGAAAACTTCATATTTATGGTTCGAAAAGTAATAGTTCTGGCCAGGTCAAGTTTTATACCAGAGATATTTTTGGACCTTCTGAACTAGTTGTACAAACTAAATTTCAGCAGGATTCAACATACAGGATAGATATTTCGAATCCATTTTCAGAAAAATATTCTTCTTCTGGGTCATATGATTTGAATTTGTCTGAAAAATTCAAATCCAGTATCCTGAACCAAAGCGTTAGCAGTCAGGTGCAAACTATTTTTGCAGGGGATAAGCTCAAGACTTTTTATCCTGCATTGACAGACAGTAGTGCTTTTTATATCAAGTCCGACAAAACATACCTACTCGATAATTTCGTGAGATTCAATACTATGGAAGAGGTTTTGAGAGAATATGTTACTGAAGTGCCTTTGATGCGGCAAAAGGATGATTTCACCATATTGGTTAGAGTTAAGCCTCATCCGAATGATTTCCCTAGAAACGTAGAGCCTCTGATTCTTTTAGATGGAGTGCCAGTTTTCGATTCTGGTACTAAGATCATTAAATATGATCCAAAGAAAGTTCGTGAATTGGAAGTCGTAGCAAAGAGGTATTTCCTTGGACCGCTGATGTTCAATAGTATACTGAATTTCAAAACATATAAGGGTAATCTGCCTGATTTTCCATTAGATACACGAGCGACTGTGATGGATTACGAAGGAATGCAATTGAAAAGAGAGTTCTACTCGCCGCTATATGAAACTGAGGCCAAAGTTTCTGAACGGCTTCCTGATTTTAGAAATGTTCTTTATTGGTCGCCTGATGTTAAAATTGACTCAAACGGGAAGAAAACGATCAGTTTCTATACCTCCGATCAGGAAAATAAGTATACAGTAGTGGTTCAGGGAATCAGTCCGGAAGGTAAGCTTGGCAGCTCTAAAATTGAGATCCTGGTCAAGAAGTAAATCTCTTGAATGTGTAAAGTGTTTCATCTATTTACCTGTGAGGATAAATTTGTAATTTTGAATTATAAATAAAAATATAACATGCCTTTATATCCTCTTAAAAAACAGCTGATTCTGTCCTTGATCGCTATAATATTCACCATTATTTCCGGTTTTTCTCAAGTTAAGAATTACAATATCAGTGTTCAATGGCAGCCTATTCAAAATAATTATGAAGGCAAGAATCAATCATTATCGGTATTGTCTATACTAAATGGATCTGACAATGACCTTCCGCCACATGGTTGGAGTTTATATTTTAACTATGGCGCAGATATACTAAAGCCTGATAGTAGAGGTTTGACCATGTCATTTATAAATGGAGATCTGTATAAAGTTGAGCCCAATGCAGCTTCTGATGGGATATCTGCAGGAGCAAAGATCAATTTCCAGATGATCAAAACCGGGAGTACAGATAATGTAACCCAGTCGCCGCAGGGTTTTTATATTGTATTTGATGATTCACCGAATAAGGCTGTACCAGTTAAGTGTACCTATCCCGATCCTTCATCTGAATTTATAAACTCACTTCCTGCATCCAAAACCTGGATGGATCCAGCCTTTGTGTATTCAAAAAACAGGGATATACAGGATATTCCTGCTTCGAAATTAACCCCAATATTCCCGACTCCTTTAGAGATCAAGGTGAATGCTGGTGAGTTTACGATCAGTCAAACAACTGGAATTTCAGCAGACCCATGGTTTAGTAAGGAGGCAAACTATCTGGCAGATGAACTAGCTAAAGTTCTGACCTCCAGACCTACGATAAGTAAACAAGGCCAAATTATTTTACAAAGAGATTCTAAATTGGCCACCGAAGAATATGAACTTCAGGTTACTGATAAAGGAATTCAAATCTCTGCCTCAAGCCCTGCAGGTGCTTTTTATGCAATTCAATCGTTGAAGAGCCTTATTCCTCCTCTTAGCTGGAAAACTAAGCTAGCTTCTGTTGCTATTCAATTCGTTGAGGTTAAAGATCAACCACGATTTGGCTATCGTAGCTTTATGTTGGATGTCGCCAGGAATTTTCAAACAAAAGAGCAGATCTTAAAAATTCTTGATCTGATGAGCCTGTATAAACTGAACGTATTCCACTTTCACTTTTCTGAAGATGAAGGCTGGCGAGTTGAAATCCCTTCACTTCCAGAATTAACTCAGGTTGGAAGTGTGAGAGGACATACCTTGGATAATAAGAATAATCTTCAGCCTTCATTTGCTTCTGGTGGGGTTCCAAATCAAATGCCTGGAAGTGGGTTTTTAAGCAGAAAA
>JBIIWE010000324.1:0-3808 GCA_044339075.1 Daejeonella sp.
CAGATTGACAGGCAAAATCAGGACAACTATTTTAAAATGAGCTTGAATAGAGAAACAGCATCCTACGTTTACAAACTGATCTCCATGAAAGAGATCATCGAAAACCCTACCCGACATGGTTATACCAGCAGGGTAAGCAGGCTTTTAGCAATGAATGCAAATTCAGAGGAAGAGTATTTCCTATTTGCAGCGAAGAAAAATTTCATGTCACCCCAAATTTTGAGAAACTAACAATTATAAACTAGACAGAGGGGGCTGAAGAAATTCAGCCCTTTTCTGTTTTAAACCCAATTGAACTCCAAAATCACTGGGATATCGGAAAGTGATTTCCTAAGTCGCACCACTACAAATAAAATGACTAAGGAATTTATCTCGTATGACGCTAGGTAAATTCGTAAGACTTATCCTATTAAGCAGCGAATTCCAATCATTTGTGACTCTGAAAAAATAATCCCTAGCTGAAAAAATCGCATCTTTGCAAAAATTCAGTGCGTTAATAATCTATGAATAAATCTAATCCCGATCTTGGCGAGCAAAGTGAAGTAGAAGTATTTGGTGCCAGGGTTCATAATTTAAAAAATATTGACGTTTCCTTCCCACGTAATAAGCTGGTTGTTATAACCGGATTAAGTGGTAGTGGGAAATCATCATTGGCATTCGACACGATATACGCCGAGGGACAGCGTCGGTATATGGAGACTTTCAGCGCCTATTCCCGCCAGTTCCTGGGTGGCATGGAGCGTCCGGATGTAGATAAAATCTCCGGATTAAGTCCGGTAATAGCAATTGAACAAAAAACAACCAGCAAAAATCCACGCTCAACAGTAGGTACCATAACGGAGATCTATGATTTTATGCGCCTTCTTTATGCTCGTACTGGGGAAGCCTATTCTTATGTCAGCGGACTGAAAATGGAACGCATGACCGAGGATCAAATCCTGAAAAGTATTCTCGAGAAATTTGAAGGTCAGGCAGTAAACATTTTGGCTCCGGTAGTAAAAGGGCGGAAAGGACATTACCGCGAATTATTTGAGCAGATCCGCAAACAGGGTTATCTTAAAGTGAGGGTTGACGGTGAGATTTTAGACCTCTCCCCTAAAATGCAGCTCGACCGCTATAAGATCCATGATATTGAGATGGTGATTGACAGATTACTGGTCAATACCGAAGATAAAAAGCGGCTTTACGATTCCATCCAATCGGCATTGAAGGTTTCTAAAGGTATCATCAAGATCAGCGATAAAGAAAACAAAGAATTTTTCTACAGTAAATACCTGATGGATCCTATTTCAGGGATATCCTATGACGAGCCTCAGCCCAATACTTTCTCATTCAATTCGCCTTATGGTGCTTGTGAGCGATGCAGCGGACTAGGTTATATTTTTGAGGTTGATCGTCATTCAGTTATCCCAAATCCAAAGCTCAGCATCATGCAGGGAGGTCTGGCACCCCTCGGTGAATACCGTGAAACCTGGGTTTTCCAGATCCTGAAGGCAATTGCTAAAAAATATAATTTCTCGCTCTCCACCCCAATAGAAAAAATTCCTGAAGAGCTTATTGTGGTAATTTTAAATGGATCGGAAGATATCATTAGTGTTCCTGTGGAGTACAATAAATGGAATGTGCAGAACTATCAGATCTCCTTTGATGGTATCATTAAGATGCTGGAAGAACAGACCGAACGTCGTGGTGATGATGTTGGCGAAGATCTGGAGAATTTCAGAGTTCTAAAAACCTGTCCGGAATGTCTTGGTGCACGCCTAAAAAAGGAATCACTGCACATTAAGGTCGACGAGAAAAATATCTACGAGCTTGCCTGCATGGATATTTCCAGCTTGAGCAATTGGTTCGAGGGACTAGAAAGCCGATTAACAGAGCGACAAAATACCATTGCCAGAGAAATATTAAAAGAGATACGCTCCAGAATTGGGTTCCTTCTGGATGTAGGATTGAATTACCTGACCCTGGACCGTACCGCTAAAACATTATCCGGCGGTGAAGCACAACGTATCCGACTGGCAACACAGATCGGATCGCAATTAGTAAACGTGCTTTATATTCTGGATGAACCCAGTATCGGATTGCATCAACGGGATAATGCCCGTTTGATCTCTGCATTGAAAAATCTGCGCGATATCGGAAATACGGTACTGGTCGTGGAGCATGATAAAGATATGATCATGAACGCAGATCATGTGATTGATATGGGCCCTGCAGCGGGTGAGCATGGCGGTGAAGTTGTTGGGCAAGGAACTCCTGAAGAATTTTCAAAAGCTCAAACATTAACAAACGATTATATCAGCGGAAGGAAAGAGATAGCCATACCTGCTGAAAGAAGAAAAGGTAATGGAAAATCGCTGATCCTGAAAAATGCAAGCGGGAATAACCTCCGGGATGTTTCAGTTGAATTTCCACTGGGAAAACTGATTTGTGTGAGTGGAGTTTCAGGAAGTGGTAAATCTACCCTGATTGCCGAAACACTCTACCCTATTCTTAACCATCACTTTTTCAGGGCTAAGAAAAAGCCAATGCCCTATAAAAAAATTGAAGGGCTTGAGCATATCGATAAGGTCATTGAAATTGACCAAACCCCCATCGGACGAACTCCCAGATCTAATCCATCAACTTATACCGGTGTTTTTTCAGATATCAGAAACCTCTATGTTTTGCTTCCAGAAGCAAAGATCAGAGGTTATAAACCGGGTAGATTCTCATTCAATGTGAAAGGCGGACGATGTGAAACTTGCCAGGGTGCAGGAATGAAGCTTATCGAAATGAATTTTCTTCCTGATGTACATGTTCCATGCGAAGAATGTAGTGGCAAGCGCTATAACAGGGAAACTCTGGAAGTTCGCTACCGCGGAAAATCGATCAGCGATGTATTAGACATGAGCATCGAAGAGGCTGTTGCGTTCTTTGAACCTATTCCTGCAATTTATCGTAAGATTAAAACCTTGCAGGAAGTCGGACTGGGTTATATTCGTCTCGGACAATCATCCACTACTTTATCTGGCGGCGAGGCACAACGGGTTAAACTTGCGACGGAACTTTCCAAAAAAGATACCGGTAACACCTTCTACATTTTGGATGAACCAACCACAGGTCTCCATTTTGAAGATATCAATGTACTCTTAGGCGTGCTGAACAGATTAGTTGACCATGGAAATACTATCCTGGTAATCGAGCATAACCTGGATGTGGTCAAAGTTTCTGATTGGGTGATCGATCTCGGTCCGGAAGGCGGTTCAGGCGGTGGGCAGATCTTGTTTGAAGGTACACCGGAAGAGCTTATTAAGGTTAAGGATAGCCATACGGGGAGGTTTTTGGGGATGGAGTTTCGTTCCGGATCGAGTCCGGAATGACAAATGGGGATTAAGTGTGGAATGACAAAGGAGGATTAAGTGCGGAATGACCTTAGGTCGGGTCAGGAATGAAAAATGAAATTAAGGCATACGCGTGCGCCAGTACTGACATTATTTAGCATTATATTATTTTTTTATAAAATAGGACTATATTTGTCTAAATACTTAAAAATAGGACTATATTATTCTACTATGAAATTTTTTTTTCTTTTCGTACTATCATTTATAATTTTCGCGCAAAGTGCATTTTCTCAAACTAATGGCAGCATTGCGGGTAAGGTAATTGATAAATCAACTCAAAAACCTTTATTTAATGTGAATATAGCCTTGGAAGGTACAAACAAGGCAACAATGGCTGATACAAACGGAATGTTCAAGATATCAGGTATTACATTAAGAACATATAATATAATTTTTACGTCTATTGGGTTTAAATCTCAAACACT
>JBIIWE010000325.1:0-3807 GCA_044339075.1 Daejeonella sp.
AGCCTGAGGCAATACGTACTCCTGGTAAATTTTCATGAGTTGTTGGGTGCCCTTGTAATCGGGTATTGATTTTTCTGAATGTGGCTAGCTCAGATGCATCAAAATAACCTGAACGGGCTAATACACTGTACCAAACAGGTGAGATATGTCCATTGGACAAAAAGAACAGGTCTTCGCCATGTCCGTCCATATCAAATTTGGTGTTGTGTTTCAGCGTATGAAAATACAAGGCCACTAAATAATCTGCACAGCCAAGTGAACCACCTGGGTGACCTGACTGACAGGCATGTACCATTCTAACGATATCTCGGCGAACCTGAGAGGAAACTTTTGTTAATTTTTCAATATCTGGAGTCATATTTAATGCTTAATGGCTCTGCGAAAATAGCCATGATTTCTGAATAGATGAGGTGCTTATTTATTTTAATGTGTTTTGCTCTATAGGGAACTTATTATTTCAGGACTTCTAATACCTGTGCAGATGAATTCTTAGTATCAACTTTGTCAATGATCTTGCGGATCATTCCATTTTTATCAATGATGAAAGTTTTGCGTGAAACACCCATGTATTTTTTTCCGTACATATTTTTCTCAACCCAAACGCCATAAGCTTCAACAATTTTCTTTTCTGTATCAGCGATCAGTGAGAATGGTAAATTATGTTTACTGATAAATTTCAGATGTGATTTCTCATCATCAGTACTTACTCCCAAAACTTCAAATCCTTCTGCCAATAAGGATTCATAATTATCTCTAAAGCTGCATGCTTCTGCAGTGCATCCCGGAGTATCATCTTTGGGATAGAAGTAAAGGATAATACTCTTTCCCGCAAAATTACTTAAGCTTACAGATTTGCCATTTTGATCATTTGCACTAAATTCAGGGGCCTTTTGCCCTTCACTTAATTCATTCATTTAAATGCGTTTTAGATGCGCTAAAATTAGTAAAATAAAAATTGTGAAGGGAATATTTTTGTTACTTGTAAAATACAGCATGGAACATGGCGGTATTGTTTTTCTTGTCGCTTACAATAAGTTGGAAATCATGTTTCCCTTTGACAAGTAAATCGTCCAGACGATGCCATAATGAGCCAGATTTAGAATCATATTCCATCAAAACCCAGCGACCGTCAAGCAGCGCAGTGAAGCTGTCGATCCCTGATAGATTATCAGCTATACGAAATTGAATTTTCAAAGCTGAGGCCAGATTTACTCCATCTCTGATATTTATAGGGATGATTTTAGGAGCCACCGTGTCCAGGGCAAGATAAAAGCTATCAAAGGTTTTTAGTTCAGCATTTACATTGCCATTTTCATAATACCCGCCCTGTGCAATTTTTCGAGTATTTACGATCAAGGCTTTGCTTCGCAAATTTGATGGGAGATCTTCATCTGTTTTTATTGATATATGATATGTTCCATTCAAAGGAATTAAACGATTGTGGACATGATGTATCGGTGAATACCCCCCGATAGGCGCGGGAGATCTGCTATAAAAAAAGTTCAGGTCACTAAACAGCGTTTTTAAAGGAAATGTAATACTTAGTCCGGTGGTGTCAAACTTATTTATCTGATTAAGTGCCATTTTTTTTCCTTCAAGCTGTTTATATGATCTTTTTGATGCAGGATCAAACCTGACCTTGAAGTTTAATACACTTTCATTTCCAGCAATATCCTTTACTACATATTTAGCCTCGTGTATATTTTGATCAGTAAAGTTTATTAGTCCGCTATTAACTACATTTTTATAAATATTCAATTCATTGCCTGGCTCTATAAAACTCTTCTGAATTCGTTTTCCACTTGAAATTAAAGTAGGATGATCAATATGTGAATTTATACCACGTGAGTATTCAAAGGAAAATTTTTCCCAAACAGAAGAATGTATCGGGTGGTCATCAATAAATAATTCAATAGAATAAGTTCCGTTTTGGTTGTCTGATGCAGAGTTTTTGTCGGAAGCTATAATACCAAACCCTGACTCTCCTCCAAGTGTTACTATGCTTTGTGCTGCAAGCTGATATTTTCCTGCTATACCGCTAACCTGATAAAATTGCTTTGGTGTATGTTCACTAAAAGGATTTCCATTTAAGTGGTATAGATATATGCCTGCTATTGAAGGTTTAATCTTGTCAGGAATCGATATACCAAAAAGCTGTGGGTTGATCGTTTCTTCTGTTTTGGTATCACGCAGTTCGAAGTGCAGGTGAGGACCGCTGGAGCCCCCTGTATTTCCCGCATAGGCAATGATCTGTCCTTTTTTAACTGGAATTTCTTCAGAAAGAAGTGGAAAGTCAAGGTCAAATTTTTCGGCTTTGTATTGGTAGGATGTTAATACCTGGCTTATGCGATCATTGTAGTTTCTTAAGTGCATATAAACCGACGTAAACCCATTTGGATGATTTACATAAAGTGCATTGCCACCGCCGCCGATCTGAACCCTGATTCTGGAAATGTAACCATCTGCAACTGCAAAAACCGGATAACCCTCACGCTGATTCGTTTTGAAGTCGAGCCCTGAATGAAAATGATTGGCACGTATTTCTCCGAAATTACCTGAAATAATAGGAGCTAGGTCAAGCGGAGATCTGAAATAATTTAGTGGGTAGGTAATCTGATTTGTCTGGCTGTAAACCAGACAGTTAATTAAAAGAAATAAAAGAGTTAAATAGCTTTTAAACATTTGAATGGATTATTACCGGACATAAAAATCCAGTAACTTCTCATCTTCCAAATAACCTGCCAGATGATCGCCGACATTTACTTTTCCAACTCCTTGAGGGGTACCCGTGAAGATAAGGTCTCCTTTTTTCAGAGTAATATATTTAGATACAAAGGCAATAATATATTCATAGGAAAATAGCAGGTCACTGGTATTACCACTTTGAACCGTATTCCCATTGAGATCCAGCTTAATGTTCAGCTTAGTTAAATCCTTGAAATTTGATTTAGGAAAAAACTTGCTTACCGGAGCTGAATTATCAAATGCTTTAGCCAGTTCCCATGGAAGACCTTTTTCTTTGTGCTTTTGTTGTATATCCCTTGCTGTAAAATCGATACCAAGACCAATTTCATCAAAATAATTGCCTGCAAATTTTTCAGCAATATGTTTTCCTTCTTTTGATACTTTTAAAACGAGTTCTATTTCATGATGAATATCGCTTGAAAATTCAGGGTGGTAAAATGGTTTGTTATCCTTTAAAACAGCTGTATCTGGTTTCATGAATATCACAGGTACCGTTGGAATAGGATTATTTAATTCTTTGGCATGTTCGGCGTAATTACGTCCAATAGCTATTATTTTCATACAGCGAATATATAAATACAGAATAAAAAGAAGATGAAATTTTTATTAAAGTACTGAGATGCGTTTTGTAATGATCTCTGATCCCACACTAACGCGAATAAAATAGAAACCGCTGGTTATGCGGGAAGCAATGATGAAAGGTTTAGTCTGATCGCCGGCACCAACCCGTTCAGAAAGCAGAGTAGTGATCTCATTTCCAAGAACATCCATAATTTTTACGGTTACATTAGCATCTTTGCTCATGTTAAAGCTTAAATTTAGCTGATCAGAAATTGGATTGGGGTACACTTTTACATTATTCAATACCTTGTCATTTTCAGAAGCTTTGGGAGCACCCATGATCTTGGTATTCCCAAAAAAACTGTCTTTGGCAGGTTTAAATGGAATGAAATTTACTTTTACACCATTTTTAAGATAGGCTGGCTTATTGAGCCTGGTATCCGTGATTTTGGTAGAAACCTTTGCTTTTACTTTTGACGTATCTAGTCTGGCTCCCTGCTG
>JBIIWE010000326.1:0-3798 GCA_044339075.1 Daejeonella sp.
AAAATTCTCAGTTGTAAAATTTCCTCCATACATGTAGCTGAAGGTATACCCGTTAGCTTCATACAGTTCAGAGAAAACATTGTTAACCAAAAGTGTCAATCCGATATTTTTTAATCCTTTGAATGAGGTATTAAATCTTAAACGAAGGTCGTTCACAAAGAAAGCATCCAGTTTGCGTTGCGAATTAGATGTATTGTCAAGGTATTGCTCAGATACATATTTGCTAAGTAAGGCTATTTCTGTTTTTTTGAATGGAAGAAAACTGAATTCACTGGAGCTTATAAATGTTGGCGAAAAGGCAAGATCAGTGTTCTTGTAATTGCTAATGATTTGTCCGCCTTTGTCATAATCATCTGAATACTCAGTGAAATTTTTGATTTTGTTATCACTTAAGGATGCGGTTAAATTCCAGGAAAAACGATTGTTTATCTGGATTTTAGTATCCATTTCTAATCCGTATCGATAGCTTTTTTCAACATTCTGACGGATATACTCACCTACATCATTCACTTTTCCTGTTAAGACCAGCTGATCCTTGTAATACATGGCATACGCATTGATCCCTGCAATGAAATTTTCATCTCTATGCCTGTAGCCTGTCTCAATATTTAATAAACTTTCTGCAGTTGGCCTGTTGGAGATACTTGAATTTATATAGTCATCACGATTTGGCTCTTTATTAGCTATAGCTATAGATGCGTATACATTATCTTTCTGGTTTACCTTATAATTGAAACCTAGCTTAGGGTTGAAGAAACTCAGCTGATCATTCTGATCAAGTCTCATCCTGTTCTTATCAGTACCACTCACTTTGTAATTAACACTTCGATATTGAAGGTCTGCAAATAGGCTTAAGTTTCCAATATTGAACTCTGCTTTTGCAAACGAATTGAAATCAGTTTTGAAACCATTTCCTTTGTAGTAAGGTTTTATACTGTTTCCTATTGGAATAAATTGCCCTCTGATCACTTCTCCGAAATGATCTCCATCATATTCGTTATAGGCTCCTCCTAGGGTATAGCTAATGCTACCTGTTGGTTTGTAGTCTAAAGAATAAGTTAAACCATAGAAATTATTGTCAAGCCAGCGCCGCCTTACCAAGTCGCTTTTGTAGATGGCAATTCCACTTGTTGGGAATGGTGAGATGCCATAATTAGCAAGATTTTGATCTTCCTTAAATTCTTCATAATACCCACGACCTTTAGTATAATGAAGCGCAGTATTGGCTGAAAATACAGATGAAAATGTATGAGAATATAAAAGCTGATAATGATCCTGAACATAATTGTCTGTCTGGTCATCATAAGTAAAATTATTAAAGGTTCTGTTGGTCTTCAATAAATTCTGCGGAACACCGTTCCATGCCTGATAGGTTTTTTCGGAGCCGGAGAATACATTGGCCCGAAGCAGGTCTTTTTTGCCATAGTAAGCAGCACTTAAAAAGTATGATTTTAGCATTGATGAACCACGGTCAATATAACCATCAGACTGGATCCTGGATAGCCTTGCATCAAAACTGAATTTATTATTGATCAGTCCCGTGCCCGCATTGATCGTATTTTTAATGGTCTGATAGGATCCAATAGTGTTATTCAGTTCTGCATAGGCCGAATCTTTTTTGATTGTTGTCTGAATATTTAAACTGCCTCCAAAGGCTCCTGCTCCATTTGTAGAGGTGCCAACACCGCGCTGTATCTGAATATTATCAACTGACGATGCAAAATCAGGAAGATTTACCCAATAGGTTCCTTGACTTTCGGGGTCATTATATGGAATTCCATTGATTGTTACATTTAGGCGGGTTGGATCGCTTCCGCGGATGCGTATTCCAGTATAACCAACCCCATTTCCTGCATCCGAGCTAAGCACCACGGATGGTGTCTGATTAAGCAAAAATGGAAGATCCTGGCCAAGGTTATTCTTTTCCAGTTGTTCTTTGCTGATATTACTATAGGTACTGGAAGAGTTTTCGGATGCCCTTGTTGCCCTAACTAATATTTCATCAGCAACCAGGCTGTTTTGAATAAGTTCAACATTAAGACTGATATTCCCATTCAAACTAATTTTACGTTCAAAAGCCTGATAACCAAGAAAGCTAACCTTGACAAGATAATTTCCGGGTTTTAAATTTTTAAGTATGTAGTTTCCCGATACATCTGCGCGGGTACTAGAATAGCTATTTTCTAAACTGATATTGGCTCCGTTGAGGGCCGAACCTGAATTTTTCTCAGAAATTTTCCCGCTAATAGAAAGTTGAGCTGAAGCCATAAAAGGCAACAGTCCCGCCGCAGCGATGAATAATAATTTTTTCAATTTGAATGCTTTAATTAGTTAAAAATTCTGCCTAATGGGGTTATATGCAGTCCATTAACTTGTACCTCCCTACGCCGGCATTATCCGGATCAGGTGCTCTGCAAGTTGAAAGGATAAAGCTTAAAGCTAAAAGTTCCGTACTGAAACTATCCATTCTCCCCCCGATAGCTATCGGGTCTCAACTTTTCAGATGGGTATATTCTCAGCCTGTTTTTGTGTTTGATTTCGCAAACAAGGCACCCCTTTTGATGGGTTAAAGATAGATAAAAATTAATATTTTTGTATGAAATAAACGATGCATGATAAAATCAGTAGTATATAGACTCAAGCCTGAATGGGTAATTCCAGTATTAAGTTCTGTTTTTCTATCGCTCTATTTTTTTTATATAGACGAGGCAAAATATAGCTTTAATAGAATTTTTGAATTCACTAACCTGATTTTTCTGGGAGTTTATGTTCTTATACTTCTAGGTGCCCAAAAGCTAATTCAACTGGGATTGGTATACTTTGGATTCAGCAGGAACAAGTCCTTTTTTTTCAATACTATGGTTTCAACGATCATTTTGTTGGGGCTGTTATTTATATTTTTTATAATCTTTCCATAGTAAAAGATCAAAAATCCTACTTTACATCAATAATATTTACAGTTTTTACAAAAATTCAATAAATTACTTATCATTTTTCTAAAATCTGTACTTTTGCAGATTAGAATAAAATTATGCTCAGAACACATACTTGCGGCGAACTGACCCTAAATGATTTAAATAAAGAAGTAACTCTTACAGGATGGGTGCAAAAATCACGCGATCTGGGAGGAATGACCTTTGTTGATATGCGTGATCGTTATGGAATTACACAGTTAACATTCAATTCGGATGATGATGCGGAATTGAGAGCACAGGCACGTGAATTAGGTCGTGAATTTGTTATTCGTGTGACTGGTAAAGTGATTGAGCGTTCTAGCAAAAATCTTAAAATGAATACCGGGGAAGTGGAGATCAAGGTTGCAAAGCTTGAATTGCTCAATGCGGCTAAACTTCCGCCTTTCCTCATCGAGGATGAAACCGATGGCGGTGACGACCTACGATTAAAATACCGATATCTGGATCTGCGCCGCAACCCGTTAAGAAATAATCTGGTTTTACGACATAAAATGGCTCAGGAAGTGAGAAAGTACCTGGATGGTTTAGACTTTATTGAAGTAGAAACTCCCGTTCTGATCAAGTCTACTCCCGAAGGTGCCCGTGATTTTGTGGTACCCAGCAGAATGAATCCTGGTGAGTTTTATGCATTACCTCAATCGCCTCAAACCTTCAAACAATTATTGATGGTTTCTGGCTTCGACCGATATTTTCAGATCGTAAAATGTTTCAGAGATGAAGATCTTCGCGCCGACAGGCAGCCTGAATTTACTCAGATCGATTGTGAAATGGCCTTTATTGAGCAGGAAGATATTTTGAATGTTTTTGAAGGACTTATCAGATC
>JBIIWE010000328.1:0-3782 GCA_044339075.1 Daejeonella sp.
ATGGAAAGATTATGGCTTGAGGCCACAAACCTGAATTTGGCAATTCATCCTCTGATTTCTCCTCTATACCTTTTTTCGCGAATTTTGCATGGAAATGGCGAAGGGCTGAATGAAAAGAATAGTAAGGAACTACAGTTTTTGAGAGAACAATTTAATAGAATTACCGGTTCAGGAAATACAGATGCCGAAATATTTCTGACTAAAATAGCCATTGCAGAAGAGCCCGTTCTAAAAGCTCACCGTTTGCCAGTTAAAGATATACTTGTATTTGACGAATAGATTTATTGAATGAAGATGTATAAATATATCCTGACCATTTTTTCGATAATCTACTCTTTGACTGCTTCTGCACAAGGTCCTGTTATTTTCAAAGGTGAAAATCTGGTAATTGGAAGACAAGTGTCTATCCTAGAAGATAAAACTAATAATTTAAGCCTGAAAGAAATTACAGACTCTGATGCATTTGTAAAGTCAAAAGTTCCTGTTCCCAATCTACAATTAAGTCGATCAGATTTCTGGATCAAATTCAGTATACAGAATGAAAGTGATCAGGAAGAGCTAATTCTTGCTCTGGAATACCCTATGCTCAGTATTTGCGAGTTCTATTCCATAAGCGAAGGAAAGGTTTATAGCCTCAGTTATAACGAAAAATTCTCGCAGCGTAAATACAAAAATCAGAACTTTCTTTTTGACATAAAACTGGCCAAGGGAGCAACTGAAACTTATTTCCTCCGTGTAAAAAGTTCAGAACAAATGATGTTGCCACTGATCATTGGAACACCCAAGCTAATGGCCGAAAGATTGTCAGGAAACGATCTGGTATGGGGCATGTTTATCGGATTGATTCTGGTTATGGTTGTCTATAATTTGTTTATCTATATTTCTGTTAAAGACCCTAGTTATCTCTATTATGTAGCATACAGCTTACTCATCGGACTTACGCAGGTTACTTTAAGCGGATTTACCTATCGGTTTATTTTATTTGATTATCCTTCACTCAATCATATGGGTATTATTGTGTTTCCGGGGCTTGCAGGCATTATCGGAAATCTGTTCATGATGAATTTTCTGCAGACAAAGGAAAATACTCCAAAGCTTCATAAGGCTATCTATGTATCAATATTAATCTATGGAACCGCAGTTGTGCTGCGTTTAATTGGCCTTGATCAGGCAAGTTACAGAACCATTGATATTGCAGCAATCACTACGGTGTTGATCACCTTCACAGTAACTATTTCACTTTCCCTGAAAGGTTATAGGCCTGCCATACTATTCCTGCTGGCATTCTCCATGTTCTTTACCGGGCTGCTCCTTTTTGTTTTGAGAAATCTCGGAATAGTTCCTTATAATGATCTGACAAATTATACGAAAGAGGGCGGAATCGCACTTGACGTGGTATTGTTGGCATTTGCACTAGCTGATAAGATCAATACTTTTAAACGAGAAAAGGAAAAATCACAGGAAGAGACCTTACTAGTATTACAAGAAAACGACAGGATAGTTCGCGAACAAAATATATTTCTTGAAACTAAGGTCAATGAACGTACCCATGAACTAAGTCAGGCAAATACGGAGCTTAGCCAAACTCTGATCGAACTAAAAGACGCACAGGGACAGTTAGTTGAGGCCGAAAAAATGGCATCACTAGGTCAACTAACTGCGGGAATTGCACATGAGATCAATAACCCGATCAACTTCGTTACGTCAAATATTACACCCCTCAACCGGGATATAGATACATTGATAGAATTTATTCAGGAAATGGAAAAAATAGGCCTTTCTGAACTTTCTGCAGAAGAGAAGAAAAAACAAATTGAAGAAAAAAAAGAAGAGCTTGATTTTGATTATCTAAAAATGGAGATAACACAATTGCTTAAAGGGATACATGAAGGTGCTTCAAGAACCTCAGAAATCGTAAAGGGACTTAGAGTATTCTCCCGTTTAGATGAAGATGACCTGAAAAAAGCTGATATGAATGGCGGATTAGATTCAACATTAATCGTTATTAATAATTTATTAACTAATAAAGTAAGCCTGAAAAAGAATTATGGCAATATTCCCTTGATAGATTGCTACCCAGGGAAACTAAATCAGGTATTTTTAAATATCATTTCCAATGCAATATTCGCAATCGATAAAAAATTTGGTGATGCCAAAGGAGGTATATTGAAGATTAGCACGAGCAGCAATGAAAAAAGTGTATTTGTTAAAATTGAAGATAATGGTATTGGTATGGATGAAACAACAAAGAAAAAGATTTTTGAACCATTCTTTACCACAAAAGACGTGGGCGAAGGAACTGGCCTGGGCATGTCAATAGCATATAACACGATCAGAAGGCATCAGGGTGAAATACAGGTTAACAGCAAACTAGGACTTGGAACAGAATTCATTCTGGAATTACCTATAATATTGAACATTACAGAAGATCTTTAAGTGGAAAAACAAGAGAAAATTAAAATCCTTTATGTTGATGATGAAATCAATAACCTGACCGGCTTCAAAGCCTCATTCAGAATGAACTACAACATCATGATCGCAGTAAATGCTATTGATGCCATGGAACTTCTGAACTCACATCAGGATATCAGAGTCATTTTCTGCGATCAGCGTATGCCCGGAAAAACTGGAGTGCAGTTTTTTGAAGAGATCAGAAGCCGTTATCCTAAGCCTATCCGAATCCTTCTCACCGGTTTCACAGATATTGATTCAGTGATCGACTCCATAAACCTGGGTAATATTTTCAGATATGTTAAAAAACCCTGGATTGACGGCGATATTCTAACTGCCATCAATGAAGCGAATAAATTCTATATTTCCAATTCTCTCCTTGCCGAAAAAAATGAAGAATTACAGAGAGCATATAATGAACTCGATAAATTTTCATATAGTGTAACTCATGATATGAGAGGTCCTTTATTAAGTATTTTGGGGGCAATTGAGGCTGCACAGGATGTAGATGATATCCATGAGATCCGAAAAATGCTAAAGCTGATGAAAGACTCCATTCGGAATCTGGACGATTTCATTCAAAGCATTCATGACTATTATAACCTGAACCGGGGAGAGCTTGAAATTAAACAAATTGATTTTAAAGAATTAGTTGATGAGCAAAGCAGGATATTTAATTTCACATACCTGGTAAGTGATGTTCAATTTAAAATTAGAATTAGTCAGAAAGAAGTGTTCCGAGGTGATGAATTATCCATAAAACTTATTCTGAACAATTTACTTTCAAATGCGTTTAAATACCAGAGAAAGGAAAATAAAACTAAGCTTGTGGATCTTAATATCCTCGTAGAGAATGGCTTAGCTACAATAGAAGTTAAAGATAATGGTGTTGGTATAGCAGAAAATTACCTAGGAGATATTTTTAATATGTTCTTCAGGGCAAGTTCACAAGAAGTTGGCTCAGGATTTGGACTATATAATGTTAAAGCTGCAATTACTAAACTAAATGGAATAATAACAGTAGATTCAGTGGTAAATAAGGGTACTAATTTTAAAGTAACCATTCAGAATAAATAATATGTCTGCTCCATTCCCCAATTTTATCGTTGTTGATGATAGCCAGTTAGACTGTTTTATTGCAGAAAAAATTATTCATAATGCAGGAACCTATTCTAGTGTAAAATGTTTTATGGAGGCCACAGAAGCCTATGAAACTATAAAAAAATCTGTCCCTAAACCCGGAGATAACAAGACCATCATCATTCTGGATATTCAGATGCCTGTAATGACTGGTTTTCAATTCGTTGAAGCTTTCGAACAACTTCCAGAAG
>JBIIWE010000329.1:0-3780 GCA_044339075.1 Daejeonella sp.
ATTCTTCTGGGTGCAGTATTTATTGCAGCTGTAGTTTGGTTTTTTTCTATACAAATAAGTATTCTGGCAAATGATTTTCCACAAATTCAGGAAAATATAAAATATCACTTAAACAATACAAGCCATTGGATAAATAATAAAACTGATTTTTCCACTCAGGAACAAATCAAATTTTTAAATGAACAGAGTTATAAACTGCTTACTAACGCAGGCAATATAATTGGAGGAGCTGCTGGGTCCATCACTTCTGCTTTTATCTTTATAGGATTAGTTCCGATCTATATCTATTTATTTTTATCCTACAAGAATCTTTTATTGCGATTTGTATTTGTTTGGTTTGAACCCGATCAGCATAAAAAAGTAAAGGAGGTAATGAAAGAAATTGAAGTAATTATCAAGAGCTACCTAATCGGCTTAATAATTCAGATAGCTTATATAACTGTTTTACTTGGCGGAATTTTATTGCTTCTTGACATTAAGCATGCACTCCTGATAGGTGTAATTTTTGCCCTTTTAAACCTAATACCTTATGTTGGGGCTTTAATAGGTAATCTGCTTGGGGTGATGTTAACTTTAACTTCCTCTCAAGAATTGTTACCCATTTTTACAGTATTAGGAGTCATAGCAATTGTTCAGTTTTTCGACAACAATATTTTAATGCCTAGAATTGTGGGGTCCAAGGTTAAAATCAATGCATTTGCTGCAATACTTGGAGTATTTATTGCCGGAAGTCTGGCGGGAATCTCGGGAATGTTTCTTGCTTTACCTATGGTGGCCGTTTTAAAAATAATATTTGACCGTTCAATTATTTTTAAACCCTGGGGTATATTATTGGGTGATGAAAGCCCTGTAAAAAACCCAATGCGATTCCCAAAACTTCGAATAAAAAGTAAAAAAGTTGATAAAGAGCTTAAAATCAAGAGCGATATTAATCCATAGAAAAAAATAAATTTTATTCTGATTAAATAATTGTGTTCTGAAAGTGCTCCTCAATTCCTAATCCAAATAAGGCAAAATCATATTTCACAGGATCAAGAGGGTCAAATTTTTGAAGATTAAAAGTTAGTTCTTTTGCTGTTTGCCAATCAACCTGCTTGCGTGTAATTAATTTTAACTTTCTTGCCACCCGTTCAACATGAAGATCAGTAGGACAGATTAACTGAGATGGCTTTATTGTTTTCCATATTCCAAAATCTACACCTTTATTATCATCTCTAACCATCCAGCGCAGAAACATATTCAAACGTTTGCAGGTTGATTTTTGGCTTGGAGAGCTTACATGTTTTTTTGTTCTGGAAGGAAAATCGGGTAATGAAAAAAAGTATGTCCTAAATGAATTTAGATATCTTTCTGTAGTAAAAGAACCCGAATCTATATTCAATTCACCCAGATAACATGGAGCTGAATTGGATTCCATCATCTCAGGTGCCTCAATATCTTCCAAATACTCGTTACGAAACTGAGTATTAAAATTTAAACCAGTAAAGGCAGATTCCAGAGAGGCATGTTTTTTATAATGCTGCCTGAAAAACTCTATAAAATATAAAGTGTCGGTTACATTAAAAGTACGATGCTTAAAATTCAAAAAACGTTTCAGGTCTGTATCCTGGTGATTCAAAATAAAATCATAAGGAGCACCATCCATTAATACAATCAACTCATTGCATTTATTAATAATGGTTTTCCGTTGTCCCCAGGCCAGAATAGAAGCCCAGAACCCCATGATTTCAATATCCTGCTGTTGTTTAAACCGATGTGGAATACAAATCGGATCATTTTCTATAAAACCAGGCCGATTATACTGTTCAACTTTAGCATCAAGAAAATCTTTAAGTTCCAAAAACGTATTTAAAGAAACGGGATATTGAGACATGAAGGATTTACAAAAAATCAGTTAACATTCGTTCTAGGAAAGTGCCTGTTTCAAATCTTCCAATAAGTCCTCAATATCTTCAACGCCAACACTAAATCGTAGTAAATTATCAGTAACACCAACCTTATCACGCTCAGCTTTAGGAATTGAACCATGGGTCATAGAAACCGGGTGATTTATCAGTGACTCCACTCCTCCCAATGACTCTGCCAATGAAAATACTTTGAATGAAGAAGCAATACGGTAGGTTTCCTGAAGATCGGCTCCTTTTAACGTTATAGAAATCATTCCTCCAAAATCGCGCATCTGCTTTTTAGCAATATCATGATTTGGATGATCGGTGAATCCAGGCCAATAGATCTTTTCAACTTTTGGGTGAGTTTTTAAAAATTCAGCAATCTGTCGTCCATTTTCACAATGTGCCCTCATACGAAGGTGTAGCGTTTTTAAACCCCTTAGTACCAGGAAACTATCCATCGGACCAGGTGTTGCCCCACATGCATTATAGATGAACCACAGTCGTTTATATAGATCTTCGTCATTCAGCATCAAAGCCCCCATCACCACGTCTGAATGACCACCAAGATACTTTGTTACCGAATGCATCACTATATCTGCACCCAGGTCAATTGGATTCTGCAGGTATGGAGAAGCAAAGGTATTATCAACAGCAAACAAAATATCATTTGCCTTAGCAATTACTGCCACTGCTGCTATATCAACAATTTGCATGGTTGGATTCGTTGGAGTTTCGATCCAAATCAGCTTTGTGTGATCATTCACATAATTCTTCACATTATCCGAATCAGACATATCAATGAAATGGAATTTTATCCCATAATTAGAAAATATCTTAGTAAACATGCGGTAGGAACCACCATAAAGATCATTTCCAGTAATCACTTCATCACCCGGAACAAGCAATTTCATTACAGCATCTGTAGCTCCCATACCGCTTGAAAAAGCGAGTCCGAAGTTGGCATTTTCCAATGCTGCAAGACATGATTCAAGCGCTTTACGAGTTGGATTCGTCCCCCTAGAATATTCAAAACCTTTATTATCTCCTGGCGATTTCTGCCAATAGGTTGAAGTTTGATATATAGGAGTCATGATTGCTCCTGTACTTGGATCAGGTTCCTGACCTGCGTGAATTGCTTTTGTTCCGAATTTCATAACGAAATGATTTTATAATTGGTTTTAGGAGTAATCTCCTGATCATAACATTTTAATAGTGAAAATAGGTAGTAAAATACCTACTGTTTCTCATTCATGGGACTGAATTGATCATCAAGTTCAGTCTTAAACTTATAACCCATATGTTTTCCTGTAGGATAGCCTGAGTTTGAACCCATAAATTGCCTCTCTTCAAGAGTAATAAGTCGCACTGTTTCAAAAGGTGGAGTAAGCAGATCAAATTCCATACAATATATGATAGCCAGTTCCAGAATCTTCCTGATCTGTTGTTTTTTCAATTTACCTTTATGGAAAGAATTGAAAAGAAAACCCAACTGGCTCTGACCATCTACAAAAAAGTGTTCCTCTTTATTAATAAAGATCCTGCCAATTAAATAACCTACATCTGAACTCCTGTTATACTTTAATGAGTCAGCAAGGAAATTATGAATATGGATGATACCACAGTATTTCCTCAAAGGATCATCCTCAACATATTTCAATTTATTGATTTCATGTTCAGGTGCAAAGCTGAAAACATTACTGTGCATTGATAAAACGAGAACATCACCAGAAAATTTCAATTGGGCTTCAAAATCACCCTTGTCTGAGTAGGTAATTTCAACATTAGAATTTGTTTTCAAAAAATCAGACTGCATATTCAAACCTATCTCATGGAGAACAGTTTTAAACTGATTAAATACATCAGAGGTAGTTTGAAAAATTTTCTGTTT
>JBIIWE010000015.1:0-12844 GCA_044339075.1 Daejeonella sp.
TGACAGTTTGACATCCTGAAAATCAAGTCTTATCCCATTTTTGGCTCAATTGAAACTTTTCTTTAATTATTTTTGGAATTTATATGTTTATTAATTCCAAATTATTTCACTAAATTGCAGTAACACTTAAAAATTAACAACTAAACTATTAATTAATGGAAACCGGTACTGTAAAATTCTTCAACGAGTCCAAAGGATTCGGATTTATTACCCAAGAGGATGGCAAAGAAATTTTCGTTCATGTAAGTGGACTGAAACAGGATATAAGACAGAATGATAAAGTTGAGTTTGATGTTGAAGAAGGCAAGAAAGGCCTTAGTGCAGTAAATGTAAGACTTGCTTAATTTATTTATTGTAATAAGATTACATCCTAAAACAACGAAGCCCTGCTGATACAATCAGCAGGGCTTCGTTATTATTTGGCATATTCAGAGTTTACTCTTCTATTTTTCCATTATTTAAAAATACAAATTGATTGTCGAATACATCCAGTTTGATCTTACTATCCTTATCAATTTTTCCTGAAAGGATTTCTTTTGACAACTCATTCAAGATCCGTTTTTGTATGACCCGTTTTAAAGGGCGAGCACCAAATTGCGGATCATACCCTAACTGAGACAGCCAATCTAATGCTTCCTCGCTGGCCTCAATCTCAATACCCATTTCAGAAAGAGTATTTTGTACACCTTTGAATTGAAGAGATACAATATCCCGAAGCTCTTCGCGGTTCAATGGAGTAAACATGATCAATTCATCAATCCTGTTTAGAAATTCAGGACGTATGGTTTGCTTCAACAGTTCAAATAATTCGCCTTTAGTTTTAGCAACAACATGGTCCCTGTTCAAATCAGTCAAGTCTTTAAAATTTTCCTGAATTAGGTGCGAACCTATATTGGAGGTCATGATAATGATGGTATTCTTAAAATCGACAAGTCGGCCTTTGTTGTCAGTTAATCTTCCATCATCCAATACCTGTAATAAGATATTGAATACATCTGGATGTGCTTTTTCTATCTCATCAAGAAGAATTACTGAATAGGGCTTCCTTCGCACTGCTTCAGTTAGTTGTCCTCCTTCATCATAACCAACATATCCCGGAGGCGCACCTATAAGTCTTGATACTGCATGGCGTTCCTGATATTCACTCATATCAATCCGGATCATGGCGTGTTCATCATTAAATAGATATTCAGCCAATGCCTTAGCAAGTTCAGTTTTACCTACACCAGTGGTTCCAAGGAATATGAATGATCCGATAGGTTTGCGTTTATCCTGCAAGCCTGCACGCGAACGTCTTATCGCATCAGAAATAGCTTCAATAGCTTCCTCCTGTCCCGCTACACGCTTGTGAAGTTCAGCCTCCATGTACAGAAGTTTCTCGCGTTCGCTCTGTATCATTTTAGTTACAGGAACTCCAGTCCAGCGTGAAACTACTCCTGCAATATCTTCAGCCGTTACTTCCTCTTTAAGCATCCGGTTGTCGAGTTGTGTTTCAGACAGTTGTTCTTTTAGTTTTTCAACCTGATCTTGTGCTTCTTTGATCTTCCCATATCTTAATTCGGCGACTTTACCATAATCGCCAGCACGCTCAGCCTGATCAGCCTCCAGCTTATAGCTTTCAATTTGCAATCCTTGATTGTTAATTGCATCAACAAGATCTTTTTCCGCTTTCCAGCGGGCTTTTAGGGAATCACGTTCGGTAGATAGGTTAGCAATATCTTCAGAAAGTTCCTTTACTTTCTTCTCGTCATTTTCCCTTTTAATCGCTTCCCTTTCAATCTCCAGCTGCATGATCTTACGATTAAGTTCATCCACAACTTCTGGAACTGAATCCATCTCTAATCGAAGTTTTGAGGCCGCTTCATCCATTAAGTCAATCGCTTTATCGGGTAAGAAACGATCAGAAATATATCGTTGAGATAATTCTACTGCTGCAATGATCGCCTCATCTTTGATTCTCACTTTATGGTGTGTTTCATAACGTTCTTTTAAACCCCTAAGGATAGAAATTGCATCCTGAGTATTGGGTTCATCCACCATGATCTTTTGAAAACGACGTTCAAGAGCCTTGTCTTTTTCGAAGTATTTCTGGTATTCATTTAATGTGGTAGCACCTATAGCACGAAGTTCTCCACGTGCCAAAGCAGGTTTAAGAATATTTGCAGCATCCATTGCCCCCTCTCCACCGCCTGCACCTACAAGGGTATGTATCTCATCTATGAAAAGAATTATTTCTCCGTCACTTGAGGTAACTTCTTTAATAACCGCCTTGAGACGCTCTTCAAATTCACCTTTATACTTTGCTCCTGCAATCAGAGCACCCATATCAAGAGAATAAACTGTTTTAGTTTTTAAATTTTCAGGAACATCACCCTGAATTACCCGAAAGGCAATGCCCTCAGCAATTGCAGTTTTACCTACTCCTGGTTCGCCAATCAAAATGGGATTATTCTTTGTCCTGCGCGATAGGATCTGAATAACTCTTCTTATTTCTTCATCACGTCCAATAACAGGGTCCAGTTTGCCTGATTCTGCATATTCATTCAGATTTCGGGCATATTTGTTCAGCGCATTATAAGTGGCTTCTGCATTCTGATCAGTGACCCTAGTATTTCCTCGTAATTCCAGAATTGCTTTTTTTAGGTCTGCCTCGTTCATCCCGGCATCTTTCAAGATCGAACTTACTTTGTCGCCGGTGCTAAAAAGGCCTAGAAGTATGTGTTCAACAGAAACAAATTCATCTTTAAATTCTTTTAAATAGGTCATTCCTTTTTGCAGGGCAGAGTTTGCACCTGATGAAAGATAAATTTCACTCCCGCTCACTTTCGGAAAGCTTTGTATCTGAGCATCAATTACTTCTGTAATTCGATTGATGTTGATATTTAGTTTTTTCAGTAAGTAACTGATCACATTCTCATCAACACTTAATAGTCCTTTCAGGAGGTGTGCAGTTTCAATAGCTTGCTGCTGATTGCCGCTTGCTATTTCAGAAGCCTTTTGTACAGCTTCTTGTGCTTTGATGGTGAAGTTGTTTAGATTCATAGTGCTTAACTAGGCTCAAATTAACTGCCATATACCATGACTTGTTAACGGACTGAAATTTTGTCGGTTTATTTTATTTGAATCTGACTAATTGTCTGATAGGCAATAATTTAGCCTGAAATTTTGTCTGCCGGTACATTGGTAATTCTTGGATGGATAGGCTTATTTTAAACCCCATAAAAAACTCCTCAGTCAGAAAACTGGGAGTATTTTATTGAATACTATTGAAATGTTAAAATAGGATTATTTCTATTTTGAGAATATAGTTTTTAAAGCCTTGGCTTCGTGATCTACAAGTTTTTGAAGAGGACCTGAAATGACCATTTTCATCATCATATTCAGATCAGCTGAAATGGTATGTGTTGCTACTGTTTTGCCTTCTCCTGCATCAGTTAATGTCCATTTTAATTCAAGCTCAAATGGTGCTTCTTCAGAAGGTTTTACAATAATTTCCTTATCTTTTATAATGGATGAAACCTTTAAGGCCAGTTTTGCCATATTCTGAATAGTAAACTTTGCTTCATCTTTTGTAGATGACCAATTGTAAATATTTTCAGGCATCAGCTGTTGATGGTTATTCAAGTCAGACAAAAACTCAAAAACCTCATTTACAGGCTTACCAATTGATACCGTGCTTTCTATGATTGTCATTGTATTAATTTAGGATTCGATGTTATTTCCCCAGGATTCTGGATCTTCGCGCCATTTTCTTAATATTTTAATATCATCAGAAGAAACAAAGTGATGTTCAGCAGCAAATTCAATTAAGGCATTGTAATTAGATAACGTTAAGAACCGGCATTTTGCATTTTTGAAATTTTCATCCGCTGCATCAAATCCATAATTAAATATTCCTACAAGTCCGGCGACCTCACAACCTGCTTCTCTTAAAGCCTGAACAGCTTGTAAACTACTTTTTCCTGTTGAAATAAGATCTTCAACAACAACTACACGCTGTCCCGGAGAGAATTCTCCTTCAATCAAATTACCTCTACCGTGTTCTTTGGCTTTGGCACGAACATAAATAAAGGGCAGACCTAATTCCTGGGCAACTAAAACGCCTTGTGGGATACCTGCAGTAGCTACACCGGCAATAACAGAAGCCGATCCAAACTCTTCCTGAATTAAGGCAGAAAGTTTTTGGCGTATATAAGTACGAATTCCTGGGTGGGATAGTGTAATGCGGTTATCGCAGTAAATTGGAGATTTCCAACCCGAAGCCCATGTAAAAGGATTGTTTGGTTGCAATTTAATTGCTTTAATTTGTAGCAAAAATTCCGCTACTTTCTGTTCAATTTCACTCTTATTAGTCATGCCTCAAATTTATAAAATTTATATCAACGAAGTAGTTTTAATCCTGACAGAATCAGTTCCGCCGGATATTGAAGATTATCAGGAACTTAAAGGTTCAAATTTTGATTTTTTTAGCTTTTATAAGCTCATCTGTAACCATGAAAGCCCTAAGATCTTCCTTCTTTTATCCAAAGATTTCAAATCTATTTTTAAAGGAATTAAGCGCTCCATGATTTTAATTAAAGCAGCTGGTGGGATAGTTAGCAATGAAGGGAAGAAGTATCTGTTCATTTTCAGGAATGGGAAATGGGATCTTCCAAAGGGAAAAATAGAAAAGGGAGAGAATTCTAGGGTAGCTGCTGTTCGGGAAGTTCAAGAAGAATGTGGGATAAGTATTGACAGAAGCGGAGATAAGGTCTGCAATACCTATCATATATATGAGATAAATGGAGCCATGGTCATTAAAAAAACGGCCTGGTACTGGATGAGAGCTCATAAACAAGAGAAGCTTGTTCCACAGCTTGAAGAAGGAATTACTGATGCCCGCTGGCTTTCACCGGGAGATCTAATGCTGGTTCGGCAGAATACTTATCCTTTAATCAGAGATTTGTTAAATGTAATTGAATAGGAAATCAAAGCAGATCAAATGCTTCTTTAGGAATAAACTGCTTCACATCACCATTATTTCTCATAATATCACGTACAATGGTGGAGCTAATGGATGAATATCCGGGCTTGCTGACTATAAAAATGCTTTCAATTTCTGGTACCAGCGCATGATTCATTTGCGCGATCGCTTTTTCATATTCAAAATCTGAAACTGTCCTTATACCTCTGATCATGTAATTTGATTTGATCTTTTTACAAAACTCAACGGTAAGACCTTCATAAGTCTGAACCTCAACTTTGGGCTCGTCAGCAAAAACAGCCTTCAGCATTTCTTTTCTTTTTTCAATGGTCAGATAGGCGGCCTTGGTGCTGTTTAGTCCTATTCCGATTACAACCTTGTCAAATAAGGGCAGAGAACGTTTTAATATATCAACATGAGCTTTGGTAACCGGGTCAAATGATCCAGGGAAAAGAGCGATTTTCATTTGTTTATAGTTTGGATAAGATTCCCTTAAAATAAATAATGTTTGTGTGAGCTAAAATAAAGTCAAAATTGAGATTCTGCAATGATCTAGATCGTTTAAAATAAAGTTAAATATAAATGATGACACCTAACTTTTAATTTATAGTGCATTTTTTCCAAAGAAGCTGAAGGAGGAAGAACCATATTTCCTCTGTTCAAGGAATAGTGGATGGTTATCTATTTTTTTCATGCTTGGATGCTCTATGATCAAATAGCCTTCCGGCTGTAAAAGGTCGCGGTCAAATACTTTTGCAGCGATCATGTTAATTTGAGGAAGGTCATAGGGAGGGTCAGCAAAGATCAGATCAAATTTGTCAGTTTCAAGGTCCAGATATTTGAAGACATCTGATTTAACAGGCTTGATTGTACTTAATTCGTATTGTTTGATCAGTGTTCTTAGGTAATTGATACAGCCAAAATCACGGTCTACTGAACATATTTCCGGAACACCACGTGATGCAAACTCCAATGAAATATTTCCAGTCCCGCTAAAGAGATCCAATACCTTTAAATTCTGAAAATCGAACTGATTATAAAGAATATTGAAAAGTGCTTCTTTCGCTTGGTCTGTGGTGGGTCTGACGGGTAAATTAGCAGGAGGATTTAAGCGAAGACCTTTTAAACGTCCACCAATTATTCGCATTGGTCAAGTGTAAGAAGGGAGAAAAATGTCTGAGAAGACACTCCGTTAAATAGTTCAGGATGATCAACAATCAGTCTGCTATCAGCAAATTTAATGTCTTTGAAATATTTTTCAATTCGCTGATAAAATTCATCATTCTCAATTACTTTTCCTGAAAGAATAATAGGGGTATGTTCAATATCTACTTTCAATGATTCAATGATATTCAGGATAAAATAGTTGAGTTCGATCGCATTGATGCTATCGAATATGTTATAAAATGACAATTCAGATTGCTTAAAATAAGCGAACTGAATATGTTTTTGATGAATATCAATATAAAGTGATTGCTCTGTATTCTGTTTAAAATTCTTTAGTATACCCTGAATGAAGGTGCTTGCCTGACCATAAATTTTAGGGTGGTGAAAGATTCTGTTGAGAGCTAGGTGTAAATCTGAATGGATCGCAATGATATTTTTGATCTTTGCAGCAGGAATAGGGTTGCAAAGAATTACAGAATGTTCGGTATTATGGATGAATTTCGCATATTCCTGATCATTGTCCGGTTGATATAAGTCGTCGGGAATAAACGTGAACTGATAAGTATCAATTGATATTTTGATCTTATTAAAAGGATATTTAAATTCCTTGTTGCATTCAGAAAGTCCTTCAATGGCTTTAATTAAATCGCTTTGATTTGATATGACGGGCAACTCATATTCAACCAATGCTTTGAGCTCCTCTCTAAACTTGTCAATAATTGTATATTGAATTGTTTCAACACCTATATGGATCAAAAGATCGCATTTTGCGGCAGTTTGAGATTGAAACTCATCGTCAACTAAGTGAAGTAATTTAATCATCGATAACAAAAGTATAGTTTCTCGACTATATTTTATTAATTCTTTCTATTTGCTATTCAATTATTTGAAATCCATTCATTTCTTTCAAGAAATATAAGGCTAAGAATTTGCAATTTGCAGAAATGAATTTCCATAATCTGATCGAGCAAAATTTCGGAAATGTTCCTACAACTCAGCAAAGTGAAGTTTTTTCATTGTTGCAGAAGTTTGTGCTTTCAAGCAATGTGGATTCCTGCTTTGTTCTAAAGGGTTATGCCGGTACAGGGAAAACTACACTGATCAGTGCTTTGGTAAAAGTACTTCCACAGGTTAAGCTAAAATCAGTTTTGTTAGCACCTACCGGTCGTGCGGCGAAGGTTATCAGCAATTATTCAGGTCGCAAGGCATTTACCATTCATAAAAAGATATACCGTAAAAAGGAAGCAGCGAGTCCTGCCATGAACTTTGTGCTGGGTGATAACCTCATGGAGAACACTCTTTTCATTGTCGATGAGGCATCCATGATTTCAGATCAGGTACATGATTATAGCAGACATAGTCTTTTACAGGATCTGGTCAGTTATGTGTATAATGGTAAAAACTGCAAGCTTATGTTGGTTGGCGACACGGCACAACTTCCTCCCGTTGGTTCTGCAACAAGTCCGGCTTTGGAAAAGGAGGTGCTTAATTCCCAATTCGGACTTGAAGTGTTCAGTTACGAACTGACAGATGTGGTAAGGCAGGAGAAGCAATCGGGCATTCTTCATAATGCGACGCAGCTGCGTGAACTTATACGGAAAGAAAAGGAAATTTTCCCTCAGTTTAAGATCAAAGGATATAAGGATATATTCAGAATGACCGGAGAGCGCCTGGTTGAAGGGATAAATTATGCTTATGATAAATATGGTATGGAGAATACCATAGTGATCTGCCGTTCTAATAAAAATGCAAACGCATACAATCAGAATATCCGAAACCGAATCCTTTACCGGGAGGAAGAAATTACTGGTGGTGATCATATCATGATTGTACGCAATAATTATTTCTGGCTCAAGCCTGAAGATAATAGTGGCGACTTTATTGCTAACGGAGATATTGGACGGATCAGGAAAGTTAGGAGGGTAGAGGAGCAGTATGGTTTTCGTTTTGCTGAAGTGGTGATAGAATTACTCGATTATCCTGACCAGGAGCCACTTACATGCAAGGTGATGCTTGATACCTTATACTGTGAAACGCCGAGTCTGTCTAGTTCAGATAGTAAGCGTCTCTATGAGTCTGTTTTGCAGGATTATATGCATATTGAAAATAAAAAAATTAGAATGGATGAATTAAAGAAAGATCCATATTATAATGCTTTACAAATAAAGTTTGCTTTTGCAGTTACCTGTCATAAGGCACAAGGGGGGCAATGGCCAGCGGTATTTATTGATCAGGGTTATCTCACAGATGAGATGCTCAATACTGAGTTTTTAAGGTGGCTTTATACTGGTGTTACCCGCTCAACATCTGAGTTGTTTCTTGTAAACTTCAGTGATCAGTTTTTTACAGAAGTTTCTGATTGATTTTTATAAAATTCAAAATTATTGAATGGTCATTTAAGTGAGATACTGATCTCATGTTTAAACGACTTGATATAAGAAAGTAAAACTGTAATAAATATCATCACTCCTAACATTTCTAGACTTTCTTCCAATGTGATCACCAGATTGTATAGGAGGTCTTTGGCTGAAGCTTCATCATTGATGAATAGTTTAGCACTGATCATTTCAATTCCAATAGCGCCTAAAACATAGATAAATCCTGACAGGACAAAACCATTTCTGTATTTTGTAGATAAAGAGTTGAGGAATTTCAAATAGGAAACACTCCATGCAACAACAAAAATCAGTGCGGGTATTACCCAGGAGAATCTCCAATATCCGCTGAAATGAAGGTAACTATTTAATGGATCAATAATTATTTCATGAAACCCTGCAATTTCATCAATGGATAGAATAGTGAACAAAATAGAAAGGATCATCCATTGGCTTGAATATAGGTCCGATAATTTTGATTTTACTTGGTAAATTATTGCTAATAAGACGGCTGCGATCAGTAAAATAATGGATGAAAAATAAGTAGGAACACTCTCTTCATAATCAAAGTAGAATTTGCCAATTCCGTAAAAATTATCATATCCAAAATGTTTCAGAAATATCCAAATCAGATTTAAAATGAGCTGAATAAGAAATAAATAGAAGAGAATCTTATTGATATAAGATGTATTTAAGTGTATCTGATGGCACTTCTGTCGTGCTTCGGTGTCCTGATCACTAGATAATTCTTCTTGGGATGGCATAAATTATTTTTGTTGATTTTATTTATTCGTACATGAAAGTATCAAAATTATATTGAATTAGAGTTCTCAACAATCAAACCTATTTTTTAATTTTTATTAATTTTCGGGTCAATAAATTCCCAGTCAAGTATATGAGGATGGGCATGTTCCCTCTTTACAATTGCATTCATTTCTGCGATGATCTCTGGGTTGGCTGAAGCGATATCAATAGTTTCATTTCGGTCTTTTGACAGATCAAATAATTCCCAGTTTCCAGACGGATTCTTTCTCACATTTCTTTTGACCCCTTTCCAGTTGCCAATCCTTACCGCGAGTTGACCACCATTTTCAGGGTATTCAAAATAAAGAAAGCCATGTTTTTGTTGATCCTGTTTCCTTCCCCTAAGTTCTGGAAACAAGGATATTCCATCAGAATTGTTAATCTTTTTACCACTAATTTCAGCCAGGGTAGCCATGATGTCAAATTGACCTGAAACATGGTCGCTAACCGTATTCGCCTTGATCTTATTTGGCCATCTGGCGATAAAAGGAACCCGTATTCCTCCTTCGTATAGATCCATTTTGAGTCCACGTAATCCCGACACGCTATTGAAGAATTTAGTATCTACTCCTGCCGAAAAAGTTGCTCCATTATCACTGGAGAACATAATGATTGTGTTTTCATCCAGACCGAGTTTTTTGATTCTTTCCATGATTATTCCTACCTGGTCATCCAGAAAAGTAATCATTGCAGCGTAAGTTGAAAGCGGATATTTGTTTGGTGCATAACCATTTTCTCCGAAGTATGGTTTTTCATCAAATTGTCCGATATACTTTTTTACGTATCCCTCAGGTGCTTGTAAGGCTAGATGCGGAAGCGGGAAGGGGAGGTATAAAAAGAAAGGCTTGTCTTTGTTCTTTTCAAGAAAACCAAGCGCTTTTTGAGTCATCTTAGCAGGAGCATAATCTTTACCTCTAAATTTTTCGAAATCTGCATCTGTAGCAGTTTTTGGATCTATTTTTCCATGTACGCTAAACACATGATTATTCAATGCATCCCATTGATCATTTTCCCAAAGGTGGGTTGGATAAAAATTATGAGCTTGTTTTTGATCCAGGTATCCATAGTAATAATCGAAACCATGATTCAGCGGACTTCCGCTTGTTCCGGTTACACCCATACCCCATTTACCAACCAATGCGGTGCTATAGCCTCTTTCCTTCAGCATTCTAGCAATGGTATATGCTCCTTCATGCAATGGCATTTGGCCACCCTCTAAACTATCTGCAAAGCCACCCAACTCATAATTTCCTCTGATATAGGAGTGGCCTGAATGTTTACCGGTCATCAGGATACTTCTTGAAGGAGCACAAACCGGTGCTCCGCTATAATGCTGAGTAAAGCGCATGCCTTCTTTTGCCATCCGGTCGAGGTGAGGGGTTTTTATCTTTGTTTGACCATAACTTCCTAACTCACCATAACCCAAATCATCTGCATAAATGTAAATAATGTTCGGTTTTGGCTTTATTTGCTTCGCAAGTGAAAGAAATGGAATAATTAAGAAGAAAAAGATGTTTCCAATTAAGATGATTCGATTTTTGCAATGATAAGTACTTGCTTTTTTCATTTTGAGTGGTATGCGATGATATTTAAAGCCAAAATATATAAAAATCAAATTTAAAATCTGCGCTTGTATTAAAATCTCCTCAAAACAAACTGAATGTTAGTACTTCTATTTCTTTTCAGTCTTAATATATTTTCTAATTTTATGACTATGATAAAACGAACATCACTTCTATTTCTAAGTATACTATTGATCTGTTTTTTGCCTGCATTTTCTCAGCCGACTAAGAAAAACATTATTATTTTTCTGGTTGATGATATGGGATGGCAAGACAGTTCTGTTCCGTTCTGGGATAAGGCAACAAAATTTAATTCAATCTACCGAACACCCAATATGGAGCGTTTGGCAAAAAGAGGCATGAAATTCAGTAATGCCTATGCCAACCCGGTTTGTACACCCACAAGGGTAAGTCTAGCTACCGGTATGAATGAGGCCAGGCACCGGATCACGAACTGGACTAATGTTAAAAAAGATACCCCAACTGATTACCCAGATAGCCTCTTGAATCCACCAAATTGGAATTTTAACGGATTGAGCACCGCTCCGGGCATTAATAATTCTGTTGTCGCTACCCCTTTACCAATGCTTTTGAAGGAAGCCGGATATTTTAATATTCATTGTGGAAAAGCACATTTTTCACCTTATGGTACTCCAGCTTCTAATCCTTTGACCATAGGCTTTGATGTAAATATTGCAGGTACAGCTGCCGGACATCCGGGAAGCTATCTGGCAAAAGATCGGTATAGCAGTAGTCCTAATGATACACTTTGGGCGGTGAGAGGTTTGGATAAATACATAGATCAGGGTTTGAACCTTACTGAGGCATTAACCAGAGAAGCAATTGCTACTCTGGAAGCAAATAAGAAAAATGGTAAACCTTT
Source organism: Daejeonella sp. (assembly GCA_044339075.1). Lineage (GTDB taxonomy): Bacteria > Bacteroidota > Bacteroidia > Sphingobacteriales > Sphingobacteriaceae > Daejeonella. Next base: position 11,755 of record JBIIWE010000015.1, read on the forward strand.
CTTCCTGAATATGGCTCATTATGGAGTACATATTCCATTGAGTAAAGATGAACGTTTTTATCAGCGCTATATTGATATGGGGATCTCAGATACCGAAGCCCGATATGCAGCACTAATTGAAGGAATGGATAAAAGTTTGGGCGATCTGATGGATTATCTAGATAAAGAGGGAATTGCAAAAGATACCTATATTCTATTTCTTTCCGATAATGGCGGACTAAGTACAATTCCAAACAGGGGAGGAGAAGCTCATACCCAAAACCTTCCGTTAAGACAAGGAAAGGGGTCTCTTTATGAAGGAGGTATTCGTATTCCAATGATTGTTTCTGGTCCGGGGATTGCCGCCACCAGCACAAGTAGCCAATATGTAAATGTGGATGACATTTTACCTACCATTCTGCAAATGGCTGGTCAGAAAAAGTATAAGACTATACAAAAGATAGATGGAAAGAGTATCGTTCCATTTTTACATGATCAAAGTAAAATAGACAATGAAAAAGTGCTTTTATGGCATTATCCAAATAACTGGACTAATATTAACCTCAAAGGAATTTCTTGGGGAACGGCATTACGTAAGGGTAAGTGGAAGCTGATCTATTTTCATAAATACAGCACACTCGAACTGTATGACCTTGATGCAGACATAGGCGAGCAGAATGATCTTGCAGCAAGATATCCCGAAAAGGTAAATGAACTTGCTGAATTAATGACCAATGAGCTGAAAAACAAAGGAGCCTTAATGCCAAATTTAAAAACAGACGGGAAACAGATTCCTTGGCCTAATGAGCAGTTTAAGGCAATGGAAAATTCCTTGAGGTTACAGTATAGTATTCAGCCTCCGGGCAAAATGAATGATGCATCCAAGGCTTTTATTGATCCTGCAAAATTTCATGTGTACCGCCAGGGCTTGAAAAATAGCTATTTAAAATTCAGCAAGGAGAAAAAAGGTAGAGTAGCCTTCTTAGGTGGTTCGATTACTGAACACGGAGCATGGCGGGATAAAATAAGTAACTATCTGCAAAAGAGATTTCCTGATACAGAATTTGAATTCATTAATGCCGGAATTAGTTCAACAGGTAGTACTCCTGGA
>JBIIWE010000330.1:0-3775 GCA_044339075.1 Daejeonella sp.
CTCTTCCAGGATCATATCCAGTCCTCTTAAAGAAGCTTTTATTCCGGCTTCATCCCCATCATACAGAATGGTAATATTTTTAGTGAAGCGACCGATCATTCGGATCTGCTCGATAGTCAGTGAGGTGCCTGATGAAGCAACCACATTTTCTACCCCAGCCTGGTGGACCGACAAAACATCAGCATAACCTTCTACCAAGTAGCAATTGTCTTCATCACGCATTGATTTCTTAGCGAAGAACAAGCCATAGAGCACATTCGACTTATGATAAATATCGCTTTCTGGAGAATTAACATATTTAGGTACGGCTTTATCCGTCTTTAAGGTGCGGCCGCCAAAACCAATAACTCTTCCGGTAAAACTATGGATTGGGAACATGACTCTACCACGGAAACGATCGTATAATTTATCATTATCCTTCCGGATGGTTAAACCGGTATCTTCCAAGAATTGAATATTATACCCTTCTTTTAATCCCTGCTGAGTTAAAGCATCCCACACATCCGGCGAATAGCCTAATTCGAATTTTTTAATGATATCATCACGGAAACCCCTCTCCTTGAAGTAGCTGAGTCCGATACTTTTCCCTTCATCTGTTTCCATCATTTGTTGATGGAAAAATTTAGCGGCCCAGCCGGAAACGATGTATAAACTTTCTCGCCGGTCGTTTACAGCCTGCTCTTCAGGAGAATTTTCAACCTCCTCAATCTCAATACTATATTTATTGGCCAGGTAACGGAGTGCTTCCGGATAGGTGGCCTTCTCATGTTCCATAATAAATCGAACCGAATCACCCCCCTGACCACATCCAAAGCACTTAAATATGCCTTTCCCAACTGATACATGAAAAGAAGGAGTCTTTTCATTATGAAAAGGACAGAGTCCGATCATACTGGTACCACGCTTTTTCAAAGACACAAAATCGCCTACAACTTCCTCTATACGGGATGTTTCAATGATCTTGTCTACGGTCTCTTTAGGAATCAAACTATTTATTTGGAATTTAAAATTAGTGATTTTTTTGTTCTGAAAATTGAAAGGCTAATAAATCAAAAAAAATCAGGCCCTTCCTTTCCAGAGATGAAAATGCCTTATACCTGAAATATAAATTTAGACAGAAAAATTTACGATCCGGAATAAGTAAACCTTACCTTATTTATAACCCTTATGCAGTATTAAAAAACTGGCTCGCTCCTCTCTTTTAAAAGGGATATCCCAATTACCCTGATAAGTAACCTTAGTTGGTAACAGGGTCTGGCCTGGGCCAAAATAGCCCAATTCAATATTCATCTGCACATCAAAATCAAAGGCTAGATTATCATATTTCATGTCTACATAACGACCGAGGATCTGAAAATTACGCATATCAAAGATCGTGGTCAATTCCTTAATCATTAATCCGTCTTTAGTCCAATTGGAAAGATCAGGCTTCATCGCAACTTTAAATCGGTAAACCGGGATGGAATCGAGGTAGGTTCCTCTGAAAAAGGAATAGTCATAGAACTGCCGCATGTTCGGAGTGAAGATCTGAGTCTTACTACCGATAAAAGGAACTCCTCTGATCGGTCGCCCGGGACTGAATATCAAGGTTTTCAATTTATCTTTATACGACTCATTGCTCTCACCTTTGGCTCCGGTGATGGGCGCTGAAGGAACAAAATCTGAGTTATAGGCATTCATAAAGATGTAGTCAAACATCTCTACGGTATAGAGCGAAAATTTTCCATTTTTTTTATAGACCTTTCCTTCATCCTTCTTTTCAAGGAACTGCATTTTATAAGGTCCTTCATTATTATGATAAATTTTACGGTAGATCTTTCCCTCTACTGCATTCTTCTTATCATACGTAAAAACCCGGTTTTCAGCCGTGAATGTGTACTTCTTCATGTTACGGAAGGCCTCGTAGAAGCTGGTATCATTAATGATTTCATTGATGAAACTTTCAACTGTTAGGCGCGTTGAAGTAACTGTTATTGCCGAATCAATGGTGACCGTTAATACAGTATCAGGATTGAAACGAGGAATCTTCTGAGCGAAACTGAAGCTGCAAATGCTCATCAGGCTCAAAAATAAATATAGTCTCTTTATCATAAAATTGTATCTCTTTGGCTGGATCAGCAGCCGATCAATTCCCTAATTGCTTCAAGGCAATGTAGGTCATTAAACCAGTACTTAATTTAAGTGAATCTTCATCCACATCAAACGTTGGTGTATGTACTGAGGATGTGATTCCGCGTGAAACATTTCCAGTTCCCAGTCGGTAGAAACATGCATCAGAAACCTGAGAATAATACGCAAAATCTTCAGCAGCCATCCAAATATCCAAATCAAGAACGTTTTCTTTCCCTAAATAGTCTTCGGCATAGGCACGGGCATCAGCAGTTAGCACTTCTTCATTGATCAGAAAGGGATATCCGCGAACAATATTAAAATCACAGCTTCCACCCATTGCTTCCGCAATACCTTCGGCCATTTTTTTCATTTTTTCATGTGCCTTAGCTCTCCAGTCCTCATCCATGGTGCGAAAAGTGCCTTCCAGATAAACCTCATTGGGGATCACATTGGTTGCACCATTGGCAATAACTTTACCGAATGATAAAACAGAAGGAGTTTTAGGATCAGCTACACGACTAATGATCTGCTGTAATGCAATGATGATATGTGAGGTAATCACTATAGGATCAATATTTTGCTGAGGCTGAGCCCCATGACCACCCTTACCATGCACTGTTACATAGATCTCATCTGTAGATGCCATATATTTTCCGGAGCGGAAACCAACCTTACCTGTTTCGATCAATGGCATCACATGCTGACCAACTACAGCATCAGGTTTTGGATTTTCCAATACTCCTTCTTTGATCATCATGCTTGCACCACCGGGTAATTTCTCTTCGGCAGGCTGAAATATCAATTTTACTGTTCCGCCAAATTCATTCTTCAGCTCGGTCAGGATCTTTGCTGTTCCCAGAAGTGAGGAAGTATGTACATCATGTCCGCAGGCATGCATAACCCCCGGATTTTTAGATTTATACACCACATCATTCGCTTCAACGATTGGAAGTGCATCCATGTCGGCCCTGAGAGCCACTACAGCATCTGATTGCTTTGCTCCTTTAATCAAAGCTACCAGTCCGGTTTTAGCCATTTTCTTGTATTCAATACCAAGTTCATCCAGCTTTTGGGCTACATAGGCAGAAGTTTCGTATTCGTGAAAAGAAAGTTCAGGATTAGCATGTAAATGACGGCGGTTAGCTATAACATCGCTATGAATCTGATTGGCTAGGAAGGTAATTTTATCTTTTAACATTATCGAATAATTATCATTTCAGAGAAAACGAACATGGAGGAATAATACCTCTTCAGTTCAATCATAAATTTTTCAGCTTCGAGCCTGGTCCGGAAATCGCCAACTCTGACCCGGTAATTTGGCTGTACGTAGCTGATATAAATATTGTATGCTGGAAAGCGTACTTTAAATTTTGCCTGTTCAGCATAGGCATCCTGTCGCTCCAAACCAGAAAACACCTGTACCCTGAAACCGGATACTTCAATATTACCCCCGGATCTGCTATTCTTACTCAGCGCCAAACGTTTAGCGATCAGGCTATCGATCTGCGGATCTTTTGTGACCTGTACCTTGCCTCGCTCCTGGGCTGAAACGCTATGGATGCAAATAATAAGAAAAATAAATCCGATGAAACTTTTCCAACTCATTAGTCTATTCTACTCCAATACCATGACAGTTCTTATACTTCTTACCGCTTCCGCAAGG
>JBIIWE010000331.1:0-3765 GCA_044339075.1 Daejeonella sp.
CTTAATAATTGATACTTTTTTCACGCAAACTCAACCGAGGATCTGTTTGATATTACCAGCCATCTTCCGGTACTTCCTACCTGTGGGACATTGATATTTGATGTTTTCCGGTATTCACTTGGTGTCATATTTTTAATTTTCCTGAATTGTCTATTAAAATTGGCCAGATTATTAAACCCACATTTATATGCAATTTCAACTACATACTCTTCTTGCTCACCCAATAACTTACATGCATGGCCAACTCTTACCTTATTCAAATACTCAACAAATGTAACCCTATAATGTTCTTTAAAATAATTGCAAAAAGTACTGACTGCCATATTCGCAACAGATGCAACCTCATTAAGGGTTATATCGCGATCGAAATTTCGCAGAATGTAGGCATTAACCTTACTAAATTTATCTGAACAATCTAATAATCCGTGTTTTAAATAGCCAGGACTTGCAAGAAGTTCATATTCATTATTAGCACAAAGGATATCAAAGATTGACAGTAAGGAAGCAAGTCGTTGGATTCCACTCATTGCCAGCATTTCCTGCATTAAAGCAGCAATTTTATTCCGTGTATTACCTTTAATTACAATCCCATGTTTGGATAATTTCAAAAGATTGTTAATAGGTTCCATCTCGGGGAGATTAAAAAAATCGGTTCCTAAGAAATTTTCAACAAAATGAATCACAGTTGCTTCGGCAGTTAGATTTCTCTTCCCCTTAAAATATTGAGGATCATTTGTCCAGAGATGCGGAAGTGAAGGTCCCAATAATACCAGGTCGCCCTCCGTAAAATAACCGACATGATCGCCAACAAGCCGCGTACCCGAACTCTTATTGACTAACACTAGTTCAAACTCAGAGTGATAATGCCATGGACAAGGGAAATACGGACCTTCTTCCTTAAATATTATGAACGATTTATTTAATTCAAGCGGGATATGGTATTGTAAAGCTTTCATAATCAAATCATATTATTTACCTAACCTAATATAAAGTAAAAAGTGATTAAAAATTGATTAATAGAAAATAGTATCATAATTATAAACAAAAGTAGCAGGAAAATGGCCTCAAGCTGAATAGTTTTGAAGTATAGTCATGAGTATAATACTTTATTATTAAAATTCTTGATTTAGAGAAAGACTATTTATTGCCTTAATTATACTTAATTGAAATTAAGCATATCTGACAGCACTTATAATGCATTAAGTTAAATGAAAATGTTATTTTAGTTATCTGAATGCAGATTTTGCAACAATTTAATCTAATTGAATAATACACTTAAAATAACTATGTAAACAATCTATTATGCAAGCACAAATCAAAACCAAACTAGCATTTTTTATGTTTCTCCAATATTTCATCTGGGGATCCTGGTATGTAAGCATGGGCACATATCTTAGCAAGACGCTTCAATTTGAGGGAGCCCAGATTGGACTAGCTTATGGTGCCTTTGCCATTGGCGCAATGATTGCCCCATTCCTGGTTGGATTACTTGCTGACCGCTATTTTGCGTCTGAAAAGCTTCTGGCATTCCTTGGAATTACAGGCGGTTTAATGTTATTCGTTCTTCCAATGATGACAACATTCAGCTCGTTCTACCCAATGCTGATTGTTTATTGCTGTACTTTCGTACCTACTCTGGCTCTGGGGAATTCGCTTTCACTCCGTCATCTGGATAACCAAAAGCGGGATTTTCCATTGGTTAAAACCCTTGCATCAATCGGCTGGATTGCAGCAGGTATAACTCTTAGTGTGGTTTTCAAAGGAGAGCAGTCGGCTGTTCAGTTTTATGTTGCCGGTACAACTTCAATTATTTTCGGGCTATTCTCTCTTACTTTACCGCACACTCCACCTATGAAGACAGGTAAGGATGTAAGTATGGGTGAAATTTTAGGGCTTGATGCATTGGCACTACTCAAAAAGCCATCTTTCGCAATATTTATTTTATGTATGTTCCTGATCTGTATTCCGCTCTATTTCTATTTTGTGAATATGAATCAGTATGTGACCGAACTGGGATGGGAGTTTAGTGCAGCTAAAATGTCATTGGCTCAGGTTTCGGATGTTGTTTTCCTGATTCTGCTGCCATTAATGCTAAGCAGACTTGGCTATAAAAAGACCATCTTCATCGGTATTCTAGCATGGGCGGCACGATATTTCCTTTTAGCAGGAAGTGTTGACTCAGTTTCAATGCAAACTATGATGGTCTTTGGTGCAATATTATTACATGGAGTTTGCTATGACTTTCTATTCATTGCAGGGCAGCTTTATGTTGATGAAGAAGCCAATGAAAGAATGCGTGGTGCTGCTCAGGGACTAATTGCCTTCATACTTTGGGGAGTTGGTGCATTTGTAGGGACAAACCTGGCAGGAATTTCGCAGCAAGCCAATACTCTTGCTCAGCCAATTGGAAATATAGCCCATGACTGGAGTAGTATATGGATTTACCCAGCCTGGGGATCTGTAGCGGTACTTGTAGTCTTTGTTATTTTCTTCCGTGAACCTAAGAAAATTGTGAAAGTAGACGCTGAGAAAAGCTGACAATAGGGACTCGATAGTTATCGGTTGGGTCACACGCGACACGCGTGCGCCCAATGTCATTAAGTTAAGGATTACGATCCTGACGAAAGTCAGGATCTCCTTCATTATTACAAAATGCATTGTCATTCTGGCGAAGGCCAGAACCTTCTGCCCCCTTAACTTAATGACATTGCGCGTGCGCCAGCTTCGTAATTCGTAATTGATAATTCGTAATTGATATTTTGTAATTCGTAATTAAAATTGGGCTTGAAATCTAAAATTCGCTGGGGGGTACTTAGCACCGCCAAAATAGGTGTAGTAAAAGTTATTCCCGCCATGCAACAGGGAGAATATTGTGAAATTACTGCGATAGCCTCTAGGGGTTTGAATGAGGCAAAAAAAGTGGCAGATTCACTTGGAATTCCAAAAGCTTACGGTTCATACGAAGAACTCCTGTCTGACCCTAATGTAGATGCAGTATATATTCCCTTACCTAACCATTTGCATGTAGAATGGGCTATAAAGGCCATGGAAGCCGGGAAACATGTCCTACTAGAGAAACCAATAGGCCTCTCCAGTAAGCAGGCTGAAAGCTTAATACAGGTTTCGAAAGGGAAACCCCAGCTAAAAATAATGGAAGCGTTTATGTACCGTCATCATCCTCAGTGGCAAAAAGCTAAAGAGCTGGTTGAAAATGGACAAATCGGAACACTTAAATCTATCCAGACATTCTTTTCATATTATAATACAGATCCAACTAATATTCGTCATAATCCGGATTTTGGAGGGGGTGGACTGATGGATATTGGCTGCTATTGCATTTCCTTGTCCCGTTTTATTTTTGGTAAAGAGCCCAAACGGGTTAACGGACTTGTTGAGTTCGATCCGATATTTAAAACAGATCGGATGGCTTCTGGAATACTTGATTTTTCAAGTGGAACTTCAACATTTACCTGTTCCACCCAAGTAACGCCTTTTCAAAGGGTCAATATTTTTGGGGATAAAGGTGGGATAGAAATAGAGATTCCATTTAATGCCCCGCCAGATAAACCCACTAAATTATGGCTTCATACCTCAGAGAAAACGGAGGAAGTTACCTTCGATATCTGTGACCAATACACCATTCAGGGTGATCTCTTCTCAAAGGCGATTCTGGATAACACAGCGGTTCCTACACCGCTTGAAGATGCACTAAATAATATGCTGGTGATTGAGGGGATTTTCAAAAGTTCTGAAAGTGGGCAGTGG
>JBIIWE010000332.1:0-3763 GCA_044339075.1 Daejeonella sp.
TCCATAAAAAAGCCCTTTAAGAAAAACTTAAAGGGCTTTTTTTATGTTTTTAAATCGTATTATTCAGCGGGAGATGCAACTACTTCCCCTTTGATATAAATTACTTTAATCGGGGTTTTTGCATTCGACCTGATGGTTAAGCCCTTACTGAATGGTGCAAGAGCAGCAGCGTTGTAGGTAACTGTAATAGTTCCTGTTTGACCTTTTAACACCGGTGTATTGGTGTATTTAGGAACGGTACATCCACAAACACTTTCTATATTACTAATGATCAATGGTTCATCTCCGGTGTTTGTAAACTTAAACTCAACACTAACTGGTTTACCCTGTGGGATCTTTCCAAAATCATGAGTTTCCTTTTCAAACTTAAATTCAGCTTTTTCTTCAACTTTAAATGCTGTTACTGTAGCGAATAAAAATACTACGCTGCAAAGAATGATTAACTTTTTCATAATTATTTATTTGTTTTTTAATGGCAATAAAGCTTGCATGAACTTAAATTATTTCGTTTAAAGCGCATTAGGCTCATGCAGGATTCCTAATAATTTAACATTTTTTGTTCCACCCTTTCAATTATCCGACAAGTACTCAAATCAGTATAAAAGAAATTGCGGTTACCTAATAGCAACAAAATTAACAATTTAGGTAATTAGAATTCAAATAAACAACAATTGTTATTCAAATGTTACCTGAGAGATTGCTAAACCATAAAGAATTTACCAAGCTCTGAAAACAAGATATCATTAAAATAAGTAGTAAAATAACTATTTCGAAAATTTCTTTAAAAAAGAACAAAAACCTTTACCCCCTTTCTCAGAGGTAAAGGTTTTTAATAAAGTCAGGTATTAAAATCTTCTTTCCGGCTTTTTATCCTCAGAAATCCGAACACCTATTTTTCGGCCGTACAATTCTGTTCCGTCAAGTGCTTCAATAGCTTGCTGTCCGGCAGCCTCATCGTCCATTTCAACAAAACCAAATCCCTTACTTCGGCCACTTTGTTTATCGATGATTAGCTTCACAGAAGTTGGTTCACCATATTTTTCAAAAATTTCTCTTAATTCCCTTTCATCTACTTTAAATGGAAGGCCTCCAACGAAAATATTCATATGTTTATTAATTGTTTAGTTTCTAATTATTGATTTACCAAACCCTGGTAATATGGGTGTTTATCGATCCTCGTAATTTCAGGATCACCTATAGCTGTTAATACACGTCGGGCACCTACCAGTGTCCTCGATTGAAAATCATCATAATTCTTTGAGCCACTGATCATGCTATTGATCCTTACAAGTCCTGCAGCCTGAATAAAATCCCCATTTCCAATATAAATCGCTGTATGGGTTACTCTCATATTCCGTTTATCACCTGCAAAAAACAAATGATCACCGGGTTTCAAATTCTTCAATGCCTTTGAAATGCTTAGCGTATCATTCTCAAGTATATCTACTTTATCGCCAACAAGAGCCTGCTGCGATGCATCTCTTGGAAGTACTATTCCATTGAGAAGATAACTGGTTTTGGTAAAACCACTGCAATCCATCCCCTTAATAGAAGTTCCTCCCCATAGATAAGGAATACCAAGAAAATTACGTGCAGTTTTTAATATTTGCTCGGCAGTAGGATCAGCACGTTTTTTCCACTGATCAAAAGATTGAGCCCTTTTTATCGAAATATAAGCGATCCGTTTATCAGGAAATTCAATTTTATAGAATCCGTTTGATTCAGATAAAACCTGTAAAATATTGCCTGCAACAAGATCAGAAATAGTTAAAGATGATTCTGAAGCTTCAGAATATGCAAACCCAAAAAGATCTGTATAAACTACCTTTTCTGCTGCCTGCCAGTTTTCGAAATCTGCCTTATTCATTGGAGTAACTCCGCCGGTCTCAGTCCAGCTTAAATAATTATCAGGAGTGCGAACAAAAAAATGACCTTTTTCCCTCTTTAAAATTTTAACCGGGGTTCCTAAAGTAGCCTGGGTTGCCATTTCTGCTGCATGATTTGGGGCATATCGGGTATTAATCACAGAAAGATTGGCAACACCATAGATCTTTCCTTCCAGATTCTTAGCGGGCAATACCTCATCGTTAATGATCGCTGATATATTTTCTGACTTCAATAAGGCTCTTAATTCCTGAATTGCTTCAGCCTTAGTTACCTGTAAATGGAATGATAAAGGTTCAGATGTTTCAAGTTTTAGCTGAAAAAATTCTGTTCTTTTATCAGGCGCATATTTTTTTTGAATCTGAGCTGATATCTCATTCACATGCTTGATTAGGATAGAATCCGGCAGAGCTGCTTCTAAAGACAAACTGAATAATAAAGTCAGCGCAATTAAAAAAAGTTTCTTCATATAAAAAATAAGTCGAAAATTGAATGTAGTCACCTCATAACTACAACTATTTCCATTATCATATAATTCATAAATTTAAACAAAGAATATTAAAAATTATTAAAAAAGCTTGCTTGTTACCTTTTTGTATGCATTAATTTAAACCTTTGATTTTCAATATATGATATTTTTAATTGTGAAAAATAATTGTCTTTATGTATGAATTTGCTTTAGCCAATCCATCAGGGATGGATATTTATAACTAAAATTTAACTCTTTTTCAGTTCTTTCACTGGACATGAGTTTCCACCTAAGCTTTTCGGAGATGAAAGTTGGTGGGTCTAGTTGTTCAGCTCTTGCGGCCAGAGTATAAAACTCTTCCTTGCTAGGATGAGATGGAGAACAACCAATATACACCCCCTCTGCAGTTTCAGATTCTATCAGACAATTGATCAGGCTGATCACATCATACTGATGGATCATGTTTACTGGTGCAAGTCCATTTGGAACATTTGTTTTACCTGCAAAAAATCTACCAGGCATTCTTTTTGGGCCAATCAAGCCGGATAGCCTTAATAAAATCACCTTCATATCCAGGCCAGATAACAATTCCTCCGTTTCTTTAATAACCATTCCTGATTCTGTTTCCGGATCTACCGCTGAAAATTCAGTCAGGGTAGAATTTGAATCAGGATAAACAGAAGTAGAACTTATAAAAATCAGTTTAGAAACCTTGCTTATTGTTAGTTGATCTATCATGGCTTTGGCCATTTTCCGGTAATTGGCCAGACCATCAATACTTCTTCGTCCCGGTGGTATAGAAATAATAAGAAGATCTGCGTCAAGGAAGTCATGCAGATCCGGATCATTGCTAAATGTATCAAATTGTACTAAATATGGGTCAATGCCTGCTTCTCTCAAGATCGCTAGTTTATCCGGACTTGTTGTACTTCCTTTTACCTGAAAACCCCTTGAAATGAGGTTGAGAGCAAGCGGAAAACCTAGCCATCCGCAACCCAATAGACTTATTTTTGCTTTATTATCCATTTATTGATATTTCAAAGGTACATCGATTAATTATTAATCCTGTTTTGGCATCAGGATTGAAACGATCCTATTGGAAATAAACAGATCATCATGAAAAGAACAAAATTTAGAATAGCAAGCTTAGGATTAGCTATCGCTACATCCACATTGCTGTTTCAAAGTTGTGCTACTACCACCAAAACACAAAAAGGTACTGTAATTGGCGCAGCAACAATCGGTACACTTGGTGCCATAATTGGTAGAAAAGCAGGTAATACAGCTGTAGGAGCAATTATCGGTGGTGCAATCGGCGGTACGGCGGGTGCTTTAATAGGACGTAAAATGGATCGCCAGGCTGAAGAAATTAAACAATCAATTCCAAATGCAGAAGTTATCCGCGAAGGT
>JBIIWE010000333.1:0-3732 GCA_044339075.1 Daejeonella sp.
CCAACGAAAGAACCAAAAGCACCAGGTTCAACTACTTTAGCGTATTTACATTGAATAGGCTTGCGAACACGTTCATGTGTATCACCACCTAAAATATAATCAACGCCTTCGCATTCAGGCAGGTTAGCGATATGAATTTGCTGTGAAAGGCCCAAATGAGACAACATTAAGATATAGGCACATTGCTCTTGATTTCTTAATACATCTACATAATGAGCAAGGTTTTCTTCCGGTTTTGTATAGATGATGCCTTTACTATAGCTTGGTGATTGCCTGAGTGGAACCAAAGGGTCAGTATATCCGATAAAACCAATTTTAACACCTTTCACATTCCAGATATGATAAGGCTGAAAAATCAATTCCCCCTTCTTACCATCACCAAGATCATGATACATGTTTGCACAAACCTTGGGCGCATTCAATGAGCCCAGTAAAGTTTGCATTGCCTTTTTATAATATATAACCTCCCAATTACCGGGCAGGTAAAGATCATACCCAAGCTCATTCAAAACCGGAACCATTGCCTTGCCGGATGTCCTTACTGAAAGTTCACTCCCCTGAAACATATCGCCGGTATCGATGATGAAAGTATCCGGGTTTCTTTTCTTTTCCTTCTTCAGGTAGGTAGCAAGGTGAGCATAGCCCCCTGTTTTACGAAAGACTGACTGATCATTTTCCCAAAAAAGTTCATCATGCGGATGTACCTGACAATGAACATCTGTCGTTTGTAAAATGGAAATAGTAAATTCTGATTCACTTAAAGTATCAATCGAACTATCTGAAATTTCTTCAGCCATTGAAATAATAGGATTTGCAGAAACCAATGCCGCTCCGGCACCAATTGCACCTACTTTTTTTAAAAAGCCCCTCCTGTTATTCTCCATATATTTAATTTTAAGAAATTAATTCTATATTTTTTTTTCAGCAGCAGAGGCCGCTTCGCGTTTCTTTTGTTCTTCAGAAATCGGCTTAAATGGGCCGTATTTATGCTGTTTTTCGGTAAAATTATCGGCATAAGGTCCAAAAGGATGATCAACCGGTTTTTTAGACTTATCTGGCCAGTCTTTTGGAACATTAATATGCGGACGGGCCTGTGAATTTACATAGGCAGCTATGTCCCACGCTTCTTCATCGCTCAATTGAGGATTTTCATGACTTGCCCCGATAGGCATATTGTATTTCACATATTTAGCAAAATTAGAAACACGATACAGGCCTGCGCCATCATTATAACTGTTCTTTCCCCATAAAGGAGGAAAAGTATATTCAGACTTATCGGGATTCAACAAACCTGAACCATCAGGCTGATGACAGCTAACGCATTTAAGCGTGTAAACCTCTTTTCCCTTTGCTGGATCAGCAGCCCTATCCAGGTAGGCCAGTTCCTTAAACCCTGATCCGGCAGCTTTTTCACCCTTCTTCACATTGGTTCCCAAAAAGTTGATATAAGCTACAATCGACTTCATCTCCTTTGAATTGGTATCCAGTGCAGAACCGTTCAGGCTTCTTTCAAAGCAATCATTCACGCGTTTTTGAACATTCTCATTACCACCACTTCTCGCTCTAAACTTAGGGTACATTGACGCTACCGAACCGTAATTATTTGCAAAAACTGCAGTTCCTGCCTGCAAATGGCAATTCTGGCAATTCATACCATTACTGATCTGCATGACAGAACCATTTGGACCAAGATATTTAGAGGTATGAGCAATTAACTCCTTGCCATATTCAACAGTTTCTTTTTCTGCGGCTTCAGTAATGGTACTGACATCCGGCGCAATCCAGTATTCCTGAACAACTTTTTTCACTTCCGCAATAACAGCAGGCACATCCTCCAGTGCAACTTTTGGTCTTTTGGGCCGACTACTGATATAATACCCTATGGGAAGGGCGATCATAACAAAAATTAATAATACCATAACGAGAATCAGCTTATTAATCACTGAAAACAAATCGTTTAGTATACTTCTGTCGTCTTGCTTTTCAGACATCGCTTGAAATTTTAATGAGGTAATTTATTCTTTAAAACACCGTATAAATAAGTCCCGACAAGAGCGAAAAAGAAAACAATTGCCATTGCCCAGTATCCATAACCCACATTAACTACCATTGGTCCGGGACAAGCACCACTAAGCGCCCATCCAAGTCCGAATATACTGCCACCCAAAATGTACCTGCTTACGGATCGGTCTTTCGGACTAAACACGATTGGGTTACCGTGATAATCGCGAATTTTGAACTTCTTTATCAATGCAACACCGGTTACGCCCAATGTTACTGCTGTTCCAATAATTCCATACATGTGAAAGGCCTGAAAACGGAACATTTCCTGAATTCTAAACCATGAAACAGCTTCAGATTTGGTCATTACAATGCCAAAAACTATACCTAATAAAAGGAATTTTATAAATTTCATCGCTTAAAATATTAAAGGCATTATTAAAAATGTCATGATCAATCCACCGGCAAAAAAGCCTATCACAGCTATTAGTGATGGTATTTGCAGATCAGATAAACCACTGATCGCATGTCCTGAGGTACAACCACCTGCATAACGGGAACCAAAACCAACCATAAGGCCTCCAAAGGCAAGGATCATGAAACCCTTCAATGAGAACATGGCCTCCAAACCAAAAATTTCTGCTGGCTGTAAAGATTCTGGCGCTCCGATACCAAGCCTGGATAGATCTTCAATAGTTGACTGTGCAATCTGTACCGGTGCATCTGTAGAAAGAAATTGTTTAGTTAAAAAGCCTCCTAAAACAGCTCCCACAAGAAAGACCAGATTCCACATTTGGCTTCTCCAGTTGAAATCAAAAAATTTATTCGTTTTACCCAAACCTGCGGCTGAGCATATTGTTCTAAGATTTGACGAAAACCCGAATGACTGCCCAAAAAATAGAAGGAAGAACATAATCGCAGCGATCATCACCCCCGAGAACCACCAGGACCAGGGCTGTGTTATCAATTCAATCATTTTTTAGTTATTTAAGTGAAAAGAAATAATTGGTTTAAAAAGGTGGTTAATAAGCTTCTCCGTGGCGCTTTGATGGAACATACTACCCTTACCATGTGTACCGATACAGATAATGTCCATATTATTCATTTGATTATAATGAATAACACCATTCTCAACGTCCTTATCATTGATTAAATGGCATTCATAATTATCTATGCCATTAAGCTCTGCAAAATGCTTCATATCTGATTCAACCCTTACCTTTTCTGATTCAACTTGACCGGAGGTAATCTGCAGAAAGTGAACTTTGGTATTAAATGCTTTAATCAGTTTATGCATTAATACCATCCCCTCCTTTTTAGGATTGCTGAAATTATGAACAAGCAGCACATTCTGGATCTGAAGGTCAGAACGGTCACACATTAATGATAACAGAGGAATTTTAGATCTGCGTGCAATTATCTGAGCCTCTGAACCGGAAAGAATTTCCTTAATCCCGCTTGAGCCTTTGGTTCCCATCACAATTAAATCAAAGCCATGGGAATTCGAGAAATCCAAAATAGCATCAGTTGTTTTCCCTAGAACCAGATGAACGTTTATTTGATTCCCATAAAGAACTTTCAGATTCTCCAGTTTTCTTAAGGCAATTTCTTTCTGTTTAACCACGAAGTTCACATCAATCTCACCACAGGTTTGAATGTTACCTTTGGAGTCCATCGTAACTGTATCCGGAACATTTAATACGTGCAGAAAGTGAATGTCAATAGCAGTTT
>JBIIWE010000334.1:0-3721 GCA_044339075.1 Daejeonella sp.
AAATGATATATTTCCCGAATAAAAATCAAATCCCTTGTTTTTACCGCTATCAATAAATTGCTCTCCGGCATCTTTTTCCATATTAAGTGATGCGGCCAAAGTATTCGAAAAATTATACCGGTAACGAGTTAGAACTCTCAATGCAGAACCCTGAAAGTTTGACTCCTTTGCATGGGCTGGTTTTGAAAATCCTGCCTGACCTTCAAGTATTTGCCCCATTCTAATCATAAGATCATGATCAGCTTTCTGTACCAGTTTTTTGATTGTAATATCTTGTAATGGAGCAGGTAATGTTACCTTAACAAAATTTAGGAGCAATCCGACAGTCTCTAAGTCAAGGCTCCTGATAGTTTGAAGTTCAAATACATCAATAAAAAGACCATTTTCAAGACTGTGACTAAGAATTTCATTGATTTGAATAGGGCTCAGAAAAATTAGCTCTTTCAACTGGTCTTTGGTAGTATTATTAAGATCAATAGGGTGTTTCCTATAATAATTTAACCTCTCGGCTACATCTGAATAATCCTGATCCTCACCTGGGTCACGGGAAAGAATATCCAGGATCTTTTCAATGATATCCGTATCATCGTCTTGAGCGTATGCAATAAAAGGCTCTATCATAAATAGAAAAAGAATAAATCCGAGGTATTTACCATTAAAATTCATAACTGAACGCCAGATTAGGTGAATAGCCAAGATTTGGATGTGAAGAGATTGCAACATCTAATGCAAATCGTTGATAATGAAGACCAAAGCCTGCATATTGCTTAAATGGGCTTGCAGACATCCCTCCCCTCAAGGCAAACCACTTGATCAAACTATATTCAAGGCCTAGTTTTGTGTCGATCGTAGCATTTAAAACCTTATGTATATCACTAATTATTAAGACCTTTTCACTAAATTCAAAAGAAACACCGAAAGAAAGACTTAAGGGAATAGTTGATCCTAAAAGATCCTGAAACCTACTATTTGACGGATTTGAAATATGAGTTCCGATCCATAATCTGTCGTTGATTCGGTATTGCATACCAGCATCCACACTAAGAGCGCGTGATGCCCCATATTTGTGGATACTTAACTGATGATACTTAAGCACAATTGAGAGTGCCAAAGTGCCTGAAAAATTTCTTGAATACGCAATCCCAGCTGTTTGCTCTGAATATTCATTAAGCCCATAACGATGAATACTCAATCCAAAAACATGCTGCTTAAATGGAATAGCAAGAACAGCTTTTTGAGTACTTAAATCCTGGTCAGAAAAATGGCGCTCATATCCTACGGCAAATATTGGACTTCGGATTTCAGCAATGCCAGCAGAATTATGCTGTAATGACCATACGTCCTTTAAAACAACCCCTGCCGACCCCATAGAGAGTGACCTTGGCCCCGGACTTATCTGAGCAATTACTTCAGTTTGGAACAAAATAAAAATCAAGCAAATGCATTTCATTTGAATGAAATTACTTTCCAAACAAGAAAAGCTCAAATAAAATTATTAAACGGTCGTAAGTAACAATATCCGGAATAATCCGTCTATTTGAGAGATTAATTATTAAGATATGAAGAGAATAATTTTAAGTTTTGCACTGTTGCTTTCAGCAACAAGTATTTATGCCCAGTCAAGCAATTCTGCAAACACAGGTAAAATAACTGAGGGTACTATTATTTATACCGTTGAATGGAAATTGCCTGAACAAATGCAGGCTATGGCCAGTAGTTTCCCAACAGAGTTAACCGTTTATTTCAAAGGAGACTCATCGAGTTTAAAAACTAAATCTGCAATGTATAGCAGTACAAATATTCTGAATGTAAGTAAGGAATATGAACGTCTTTTATTAGAAATACCCATGATGGGTAAAAAGTTTTCTGTATTGTTCAGTCCTGCTGACCAGGAGAAAATGCAGGCAAATTTGCCGGAATTAGCATTGAAAGCCGGCACAGAGACGAAAAGCATTGCCGGATTTAAGGTATTAAAGCATGAAATTAACGAGAAAAAATCAAATCAGAATTCTGAAGCATGGTTTACAAAAGATGTTGAGGTGACTCCCAATGCATTAAGTCGCTTCTTCGACAAAAACTTTGGTTTTCCAGTTGAATTTGTTTCCTACATGAATGGCTTGAGTGTAAAAGCTATTGTGAAAGAAATAAAAGCCGGCACTGTACCTGCTGGTTCATTTTCTGCATCAAAAGATTTTGAAGAGATCAGTATGGATCAGCTGATGCAAATGCAAGGAGGAAGATAACATAAACTTAACATTTAGATTAAAGCTTTTTAACATACAGTGTTTTTTATAACTTGCACTAATGTTAAAAAGCTTTATTGTTTTTGGTCGATTTTTCCTGTTCTGGATCATTTTCTTCTTTCTTGAAAGACTTATATTTCTAATTTATTTTTCAGAAAGAATTTCATACCTGGGAACTACTGAAATAATCAGTACGTTTTGGCGTGCTTTGAGACTTGATTTCTCAATGGCCGCCTATATTTCTGCACTACCTGCGATTATTTATGTTATTCTTCTTTTTCTGCCTTCTGTCAAGTTTCCCAAAACAATAGCTAAATCGTATGTGCTTTTCTTTGTCGTACTATTTTCAATAATTGCAATCAGTAATCTCAATCTCTACAGAGAATGGGGTTCAAAAATAAACTTCAGGGCACTCGACATGGCCATTAATTCTCCAAAAGAAGCAATTGCCTCAACTTCATCCTCTCCGGTAATCCTAATGTTCAGCATTTTATTTGCTTACCTGATTTGCTCTGTTTATATCAGTTCAAAATTCATTCTTTATAAGATTGCCGATCGTACAAAATCATTGGGTCTTAAACTGACCATCAGTTTTTTAGTGATCAGTACCTTATTTCTTGCAATAAGAGGGGGATGGCAGCTAACACCAATCAACCAAAGTATGGCCTATTTTTCAAACGAAATAGTATTAAACCATGCTTCTGTTAATACTGAATGGAACCTTATACAGGATGTTATCAATAATAAATTTGGCAATGACAATCCATATAAATACTATGAAAAAGATGAAGCAAAAAAAATCGTGTCCGCATTATTCAGTAAGCCATCTAAACCAAGCGTCAAAGTTTTAAAATCGGAGCGTCCAAACATTGTACTTATTGTATTGGAAAGTTTTACCGCAGAACTCGTTGGAAGTCTTGGCGGGGAACAAGGTGTGAGCCCCAACATGGATAATTTAGCAGCTGATGGTATTCTTTTTGAACAGGTCTATGCTGCTGCAGGCCGTACCGACAAGGGAATAACGGCCACAATAAGCGGATTTCCATCGCAAGCGATCAGAAGTATCATGAAGCAAAATGCCAAGCATGAAAAACTCCCTGGTATCGCTCAGGAACTGGCATTGAACTCCTATTCAACATCTTTTTACTATGGTGGGGAGAGTGAGTTCTTTAATATTAAATCCTATATTTTAAGTCATGGATACAAAACCCTCGTCGACAAACATTCATTTAAATCCAAAGACATGAATTCGAAATGGGGTACCTATGATGAGAAGGTATTTAGTAAACAAATGAAAGACATGGACACTGTCAAACAACCATTCTTTTCTACAATTCTAACCTTAACAAATCATGAGCCTTTTGAACTTCCTGTTAAAAACCATTTTTCGGGCGATAAGGTGGAAGATAAGTTCAGAAGCACAACTTTTTATACAGATTCTTGTTTAGGTGCCTATCTTAAAGAAGCCAGGCAAAAAT
>JBIIWE010000335.1:0-3706 GCA_044339075.1 Daejeonella sp.
CTGGACTTTTGTTGGTATTTAGTGTGATCATTCCTTTGATCATTCATTTTCTGGACGATAAACCTATAAGTAACTTACTTTTTTGTGTTCCTTTTATTATTCTTGTTATAATCACTGAGCTGTACCTAAATCACACAAATCCGTTCCACAATATCGCATATACGATATTCGGAGTTGTTTATGCAACTGTCCCCTTCTGTTTTTTCTATGCTCTTGCTTTTAATGAAGGCCAATATTCTTTCCATTATCCACTTGGTTTTATCCTTATGCTTTGGTCGAGTGATACCGGAGCGTATATCTTTGGGATCACATTGGGAAAAAATCGTCTTTTTGAAAGGCACTCCCCTAAAAAGAGTTGGGAAGGTTTTGCAGGAGGGCTTATATGCAGTATGCTTACAGCATTTATTTTAAGTATTTATTTTACTGAACTGCCGCAAATTAACTGGTTGGTAATAGGTGCCATAATTGCCTCTGCAGGTACCCTGGGTGATCTATCCGAATCCATGCTAAAGCGCAGCCTCTCAACAAAAGACTCAGGATCATTTCTTCCAGGGCATGGTGGGTTCCTCGACCGATTTGATGGACTTTTGTTAGCTGCTCCCCTTGTATTTGTATATTTACATTTGGTCGCAATTAGTTTTTGATCATAGCTGTTAAATTGGAATGATTTTTATTCAACCTCCAGTAGAATTCTAAAATTTATGGAGCAGAACTTTAATAACAACCCAAATCCCGGAGCAGAGAATCAAGCCAAAGCCGATCGTTCATTATGGTATATGGGTATCGGACTAGGTCTTGTTATTTTGATCATGGGCTATCTCACTTTTTTTGTAGATGATGCAGCAAGTGTTTTTTCTGAGAAAGAAGAAACAAAGGCAGTTTCTGTAGAAGATAATTCAGATGTTCTGAATGAGAATTCTGCGATGGATGATCAAGAGGTTAAAAAGTCACTGATCAAGTTTATAGAGGTTTTTTACGCGGATCAGAAAAAAGGATATTTTGACCCGCCAAGTTATTTTCCACCCATTACCCGTACTTATTATAATTATCATAATCTAACTTATCAGAGAATTAAGGACATTCATTGGAAACGAATGGCAGACAGGAAGAATTTTGATTTGACCTGGATCGTTTCTACTCTTGATTTTGATCGAAGCGGAAATGAATTAATTGCCAGCTACTGGACGTCGGTTAGCTATTTCCAGCCTTCCCGCAATCAGGAAGTGACAGCAGATATCCAATATGAAATGATCATTAATGAGGAAGGCAAGATCAGCTCATTAAGAGAACTGGAAATAAGGGATCTTGTAGAGAGACCCTATTACTCTTCAATTGATACTTCCAGGAGTGTAGAAACTGCAATTAGCTCTGATGTAAAATCATCTGAGAAGGAAATACTTTCTGCCCCCTCATCCGAATCTGTAAATGAAGGCCTAAGATATGAGGGTAAGCTTTATGATCTTGGAAATGTTGAGCTGGCTCCAGAATATCAGGGTGGGCAAAAAGCATTGAGTAAATTTTTGGGCTCCAGACTTAGGTATCCCGTCCGTGCAAGAGAGAACAAGGTTCAGGGGAAGGTTTACATTGGTTTTATTGTTGAAAAGAACGGCAGTCTGAGTGATTTCAAGGTTGTCAGGGGAATTGGAGGAGGTTGTGATGAAGAAGCAATACGTGTACTTAAATTAAGCCCGATTTGGAAACCGGGTTATGCTAATGGAAAGCCGGTAAGAACTTCTTATACCCTGCCCATAACTTTCCAGTTAGGTATTTAAATCTGTTCAGGTACCAGTGCTATTTCCTGAAGCATTTCAATCGCAATATCCAGCGTTTGAACATGTTCAATTGCTAAGCGAAGGGTGTTTTTGACTTCCTTGAGGTTGCTGATTCTGGGATGAGCCTGCAAAAATGAAAGCACCTTGCCAAATTGTTCAGTTTCAAAATAAGCTGATTGCTTATTGCTAAGGAAATACCCCCTTAAAACTCCGTTTTTAAATGATATCTTTTCAAAGCCAATCATTTTACCAAGATTCTGCAGGCGCCAGGTATTGATCAGCTCGATTACCTGCTGAGGAACTGGTCCGAATCGATCTGCCAATTTCTGCCTGAAAGCATCCAATGCCAGTTCATCTTCGATGTTTGAAAGCTCGGTATATAAATTGTAACGTTCAGCAATATTGGTTACATATTCATCAGGTATCATTACCTCCAGATCAGTATCAATATGGGTGAATGATATGAATGGCCTTGGTTTTTCATCACTAAACAAATTTTTGAACTCATCGTCTTTCAACTCCTGAATGGCTTCGTCGAGAATTTTATGATACATCTCAAAACCAATTTCAGCTATGAATCCGCTTTGTTCTGCTCCCAAAAGGTTTCCGCTTCCGCGGATATCCAAATCGCGCATAGCCACATTAAATCCGCTGCCAAGATCTGAAAACTCTTCAATGGCGCTCAGTCGTTTGCGTGCTTCATTGGTGAGTGTTGATAGCGGCGGACTTAAAAGATAACAGAATGCTTTCTTGTTTGAACGTCCTACACGGCCGCGCATTTGATGCAGATCACTCAGGCCAAACATGTGTGCATGATTGATCAGAATAGTATTTGCATTAGCGATGTCTAATCCTGCTTCAATAATGGTTGTAGCAACCAAAACATCATACTCACCTCCAACAAATTTAAGCATCACATCTTCCAGAGCATCTCCTTCCAGTTGACCATGAGCTATTCCAATTCTGGCCTTTGGAACCAGGGTATTGATCAATCCGCCAAGCTGCATCAGATCCTGAACCCTGTTATGTATGAAAAAAATCTGCCCTCCACGGTCGATTTCAAACTCTATAGCTTCTTTGATCAGCTTTTCGTTGAAAACATGAAGCTCGGTAAGAACAGGCTGCCGGTTTGGCGGAGGAGTACTGATGATGCTCAGATCTCTGGCCCCCATTAATGAAAAATGAAGTGTTCGTGGAATTGGTGTAGCCGTTAATGTTAAGGTATCCACATTTGCTCTGCACTGCTTTAGTTTTTCTTTAACTCCCACACCGAACTTTTGTTCCTCATCAATGATCAGCAGACCCAGATCTTTAAACTTTACATCTTTACTTACAATTCTGTGTGTACCTATGATAATATCGACCTTGCCTTGAGCAAGTTTTTCGAGGGTTTCTTTGATCTGCTTTGCTGATTTAAACCGGTTGATATAGTCGATATTGCAAGGAAAATCTTTTAGACGCGATGTGAAGGTTTTAAAATGCTGTAATGCCAGAATGGTAGTTGGAACTAGAATGGCCACTTGTTTGCTGTCGGTTACTGCTTTAAATGCCGCACGAATAGCGATCTCTGTTTTTCCAAATCCTACATCACCACATACCAGCCGGTCCATTGGATGAGCTGATTCCATGTCTTTTTTGACATCGGCGGTAGCTTTAACCTGATCGGGGGTATCTTCATATATGAAAGATGCTTCAAGTTCAGTCTGCAAGTAAGTATCAGGAAGAAATGCAGTGCCAGTTTGTGATTTTCTGATCGCATAAAGTTTGATCAGATCTCGGGCAATATCTTTAACTTTTTTTTTAGTGGTTTTTTTCAGCTTCTCCCAGGTATCTGTTCCAAGCTTGTTCATTTTTGGAACAGTTCCTTCTTTTCCCGAATACTTAGAGATGCGGTTCAAAGAATTGATATTTACATAAAGAAGATCATTGTCAGC
>JBIIWE010000336.1:0-3699 GCA_044339075.1 Daejeonella sp.
TTGCGACCTTTTCCTTCTTTGATCAATTTTTCAGCTAACTTCCAATTGACAGCCATGATAAAATCTTTATCACGTTTAGAAGCATTTACTTCCAAAAGTGTGCTCGCCTGTTCGGTATTATAAGTACTGAAGAAAAACCATCCATTAGATTTACCTTTTCCTGCATGGCTTAGATCGAAGTTAACTCCGGGGCCCTGAATCTGGAAGGCAACATCCATATTGCCATTTTCTTTATCCACACTAACAAAGCTTATGGTTCCTTTAAAGTTATCCTTATAGGTATTGATAGGAACGTCTCCATTTTTATCATCAGGTGGGACACTAAATCTTGTTCCAGCAACAATATATTCAGAGTTTTCAGTAATAAATGGTGAAGAGTGATTACCCCCACTATTTGGAAGTTCAAGGATTTCTGCGGTTCTGAATGTACCCAGATCAATACGGGCAACACGCGGAGTATTATTTCCATTGGCAAAAGCCCAGCGGCCATCAATTTCTCCATTGGTCTGTGACATGGAAACGTGGTGAAGATCATCCCATGGAACACTACCATGAGAGGTGTTTAACATTGGTTTAGTTTCCTCGGAGTAACCCCAGCCCTTTTCCGGATCAACCGAGAAAACAGGAATTACACGAAGTAACCTGCCACTTGGAAGGCCATAAACTGAAAGCTGACCACTAAATCCTCCTGAAACAAAGTTGTAGTATTCATCATACTTCCCTGGTGCCACATATACTTTTGATGCCGCATCTCCACTTACAACAGAGCCGGCATCCTTTGGCTTACAAGCATTCATGCTTACTAATAATGCAAGGGCAGCCATTCCCTGTGCATATTTTGAGTTTATCTTCATTTGTTTAATTGTATGGTAAGTATTAAATTGGTTTGAAAAACTGGGCAAAAATTCCACATAACATTAATCAATAATATTTTCAAGTAGTTGGGAATTAGGTTTTACATCAATGGACTTGATCTATTTCACACCATCATTTTTTCGCATAAATTCCAAAAGATTTCTAGCATCTTCATCAGATAAATTTTGATTTGGCATACGAACCAGACAAAGTTCAAGCTGTGCCTGTACCTCAGGATCTTTGTCGATCATTACATCTGTATTGGTAATGAAATTCATGATCCACTCAGGCTTACGACGCTGAGTTACTCCGGCCCAACCCGGTCCGACTAGTTTCTCATCTGTAGTTTTGTGACAACTGGTACATTTCACCTGTGCAACTTTATCTCCCAAGTCTGCTTTAACAGGGTCAATGGTTGCTTCCAGTTCAACACTTGTGAATTTACCCTCACCTCTATGGGGGTCATAAGATGGGTTTCCGCTTTCTGTTTCTGTTGCGGCAGTTTCAGTAGATTCATCAGTGGCTTCTTCTGAATTGTTACTTCCTCCGCAGGAAGCAATTGCAACTATCAGTAAGGAAACCAAACTTAGTACAAGGAGTTTTTTCATATTATCAGATTTAGATATAGAATAAATTTGTTGTACAAGTTTAGAAAAGACCTGAAAATCATTTTATGCGTTCAATCATAAATGATAAATGTCATATAATTAAATAAGCAGAGTCATAATTTAGAATTCATACCCGACTTAATTTTGTTTATCATTTTTTTACATCTCAGAATATGATAGATATTAACTTATTACTTGCTTGGGGTGCAACCTATAAAAAAGTTGGCGTCAATGAAACCATCTTTACTGAAGGCCAGCAATGCAGCTATTATTACCAAATAGTAAGCGGTACAATCAGATGGCTAAACATTGATGAAGACGGCAGGGAATGTATCCATTATATTGCCGGGGCTGGCGAATCATTTGGAGAATTTCCTCTTTTTGATGATGGCCCGTATGCAGCTTCAGCCATTGCAAATTCAGAATCAATACTGATCAGGCTCTACAAACCCGTATTTTTAGAATTAATAAATGAAAACAATAAACTACTATTTGAATTTACGCGCCTACTAACAAAAAGATTAAGATTTAAATATTCTGTAATTAAGTCTTTTGGTTCAAATTGTCCTGAGGAAAGAATCACCAATCTTATAAAAAATATGAAATCGGAAAGCAAGAATTATTGCTCTGATTGTGATCAGTTAAAATTAACCAGACAACAAATTGCAGACATGACAGGGCTTAGGGTGGAGACCGTTATCCGAACCATGCGTCAAATGCATGCAAAAGGTAATATAATAATCTCTAGAGGTAAAGTCTTTTGCAAGGATATGACTGAAATCATAATGTCATAACACTTCCATAGCTATTTTTGAAAAAAAAAGAATGAATAACTTTTTATCAAAATGGCTTAGCATTTCATTTCTAAATCTATTTCTAGTTGCTTTTCTAGGTTTCATTCTGAGATATAAGATCGCCTATTACCTTCCGTTTTCCAATCAGAGGTATATTCTGCACAGTCATTCGCACTTTGCATTTTCAGGATGGATCACTCAAAGCCTGATGGTCTTGCTAATCTATTACCTAAGTTCAAAAATTGGTGAACAGGTATTTGAAAAATACCGTCAACTACTTTATGCTAATCTGATCTGCTCATATGGTATGCTAATCAGTTTTATCATTCAGGGCTATGGTATATTTTCAATCAGTTTTTCAACACTTTCAATAGTTGTTTTTATTGCATTTGCAATTTATTTTTGGAAAGACCTTAATTGGATAAAGAAAAAAACTACCAGTATTTTATGGTTTAAAGCCGCTTTGGCATTCGGTATTATTTCGTCAATAGGTGCATTCAGCCTTTCCTATTTAATGGCCAATAAAATAACTGATCAAAACTGGTATCTGGCTTCGGTCTATTTCTTTTTGCATTTCCAGTATAATGGATGGTTTCTGTTTGCTGGCATGGGGCTATTATCCGACCAGCTGGAATTTCTAATTCATGAACGAAAAAAATTATATGCAATATTCTATTTGTTCGTATTTGCTTGTATTCCTGTCTACTTTTTATCCATGCTATGGATACCATTTTCTATAATTATTTACCTAATACTAATAGTAGCTGTAATTTCACAACTCATTGCCTGGGCTATTATGTTGAATATTTTATCTAAAAATAGAATAGAAATCAGTAAACAATTCAGTCCGCAAGGCAAGACACTTCTGATTCTATCGGGCATTGCCTTTACCATTAAGCTATTACTTCAATCCGGTTCTATTCATCCTGCTCTAAGTCAGTTATCCTATGGATTCAGACCCATCATAATTGGCTACCTGCATCTTGTATTGTTAGGAGTAACTAGCATTTTTATAATTGGATATATTATTTCTTTAAAATTAATAGTTATTAATAAATTACTAATTGCAGGTACTATTGTATTCGTAGCTGGTATTATAATCAACGAATTACTATTAATGGTCCAGGGAGTTGCAGCGATGAGCTATACAGCAATACCCTACATCAATGAAATGCTTCTTGGGGCTGCTATTATTCTTTTATCAGGTACATCAGTCATAATCATAAGCCGTAAAAAAACGACTAAATAATAATCAGAAGAATCATATTCAAAGAAAACTGAAATATATTATTCCTTAAGGAGGCAAAAAAAATCTCTAGCCGAATTTATTCCTATCTCAAAATCGTTACCGATCCGGAAATTATCTTACGTCCATTTTGTGGATTGATAATATAATAGTAAGTACCGAAAGGTAAGTCTGAGCCATTTTTTGTACCGTCCCA
>JBIIWE010000337.1:0-3697 GCA_044339075.1 Daejeonella sp.
CTGTTCGTATTCGAATTGAATATATACTTAGATCTGCCATTTCTTCCGATATAAACTTGAAGGCAAGTCTTGGATTAAACGTAGCACCGAATACAGCAAAATAATCTTAGTTTTACCCCACTAATATGCCCGGTGGGGTAACATTTAACCAATGATTTTTATTCTTGCTATAACTGACTGGCTGAAAAGTCAAAGTCTTCTGGAAATTTCCGGTGTAATAAGCGGAATAGGGTGTGTTTATCTTGCTGCCAGGAATAATATCTGGAGCTGGTCCCTTGCCATCATCAGTGTTTCTCTCTATATAATTATCTTTTATGATGCAAAATTATATGCCGATACAGGTCTGCAGGTCTATTTTTTAATTACAAATATCTATGGCTGGTATTTCTGGAGCAGGAAGTCTGAAATGGATAAAAAGGTTCCGGTTTCGTTTGCTAATGGTAAGTTAATTCTGCTTTCTTTGATAGCTATAGTGATTTTTACACTCTTACTGGGTACCTTTCTATATAAGGGTACAGATGCGGCATTTCCTTATATTGATAGTTTTTGTACAGCCTGCAGCCTTGTTGCACAACTGTTTCTAGCCCGAAAGATCATTGAAAACTGGCTGATCTGGATATTTGTGGACATCATTTATATTGGTGTGTATATGATAAAAGATCTTCATCTAACAGCAGGAATGTATGCCCTATATGTCCTGATAGCCGCAATGGGCTATATTAACTGGAAGAAAGAATACAAGCAATCCAAATTGACGCTAAATATTAAAGCTTAACAAATAGGATGGATTTAAGGATGTTAGTATGGAATTGAACCTGATCAGGATTGCAATCGTCGGACCAGAATCAACTGGTAAATCGACTATTTCAGAGCAACTGGCAGATCACTACCAAACAGTTTGGGTACCTGAATATGCCCGCGGCTACTGCGAGAAATTAACAGCCCCATGTACCTGGCAGGACGAGATCAATATGTTCAGAGGACAGCTGGAATTAGAAGAACAACTGGCCATATCTGCCAGGCGAATTCTGATCTGTGATACCACCTTCATTACAGTCAAGATCTGGAGTGATCATATGTTTGGCAGTGCACCTCAGGAAGTTCTGGACAAACTCCCTCATCATCACTACGATCTTTATTTACTCATGAACATTGATCTTCCATGGGAAGAAGACCCATTACGCGATTTTCCGGACAAGCGTGAACATTTTATGGAAGTTTGGCATACTGAATTAAAGGCATTAGATGCAAATTATTCTCTGATCTCAGGATCTGATGAAGACAGACTGCAAAATGCAATTCAATGTATTGACTCATTTATGATCAATAAATAAGTGGCTTATTTCTCAATTTACTATTGAATTGTTTTGCTTGGGATCAATCGTTAAACTACTATACCTTTTTAAATTAATTCATTTTTAGATAGGTCTTTTGTTTTTATTTCTAATCGCTTTTAACTTAATTTACAGAAATTTTAAATTATGGAATGGTTAACTAACCCTGAAATCTGGATATCATTAATCACATTAACTGTCCTGGAAATAGTTCTTGGAATAGATAATATTATATTTATTTCAATCATGGCGTCTAAGCTTCCCGCTAACAAGCAGAAAAAGGCTCGACAGCTAGGTTTAGCTTTAGCTATGATCACTCGGGTGCTATTGCTATTATCTTTATCATGGATAATGACTTTGACCAGTCCGCTGTTCAATATGGGCGAGTGGATTGCTTTAAGCGACTCGGAATTATTAAAACAGTTTGCTATTTCGGGTAGAGATTTGATCCTGCTTGTTGGAGGATTATTCCTTATTTATAAAAGTACCAGTGAGATCCATGATAAACTTGAAGGTGAGGAAAATCATACTGAAAGAAAGGCAGTGGTCACTTTTACAGGTGTTATTGTACAGATCCTGCTTCTTGACATTGTTTTTTCTCTCGATTCAGTGATTACAGCAGTTGGTATGGCAGATCATATTGAAGTGATGATCGCTGCCGTGATCATTGCAGTAATTGTGATGATGTTATCTGCTAGCGGGATCAGTGATTTCGTAAATAAGCATCCAACCGTTAAAATGCTGGCCTTATCATTCCTTTTACTGATTGGCGTTTCACTATTAGCCGAAGGTTTCGATCAACATATACCAAAAGGTTATATCTACTTTGCTATGGCCTTCTCTGTATTGGTTGAAATGCTGAACCTGAAAATGAATAAAGGTAAAAAGCCTGTTCAGTTACGTAATTTGCCCGAAGAATAGTTGATCCGCAATTACATAACGCGGCAAAGCAGCCCTTTAAGATATTCTCCCTCAGGAAATGAAGATCTTACCGGATGATCTGCTGGCTGTGAAAATTGCTGAATAAATTGCACTTCCTTTCCTGCATCCAGAGCTGCCCAGGCAATTATTTGTTTGAACATACTGATGTCAACTGCTCCTGAACAGGAATACGTTGCCAGAAGTCCGCCCTCCTCAAGTAAAAGCATTGCCATTCTGTTAAGGTCTTTGTATGCTCTTGATGCTTTTGTTAAAGCAGATCGTGATGGTGCATATTTTGGGGGATCCAGGATGATGACATCAAATTTTTCATTCACTTCTCTGAATGCTCTAAGCTGCTTATTTACATCTGATTGTATGAGGCGGTGAGGAATACTGTTAAAATCATTGATCTCCATATTTCGCTTTAAGGTATCCAATGCCAGAGCTGAACTGTCAACGCTTATTACCTCTTTTGCTCCTTCTGCCATGGCATTCAGACTAAATCCGCCTGAGTATGAAAAGCAATCCAACACTTTTTTACCTTTTACATGATTTGCAACCCATTTTCGGTTATCACGCTGATCACAGTAAAATCCTGATTTTTGTCCTTCAGCGATATTTACCTGATAGAAAATGCCATTCTCTTTCACTCTGACAAATTCAGGAGGTTCAGTGCCATGCAGAATTCCTCCTGAAGAGGCTTCCATCCCTTCATGAGCGCGAGCTGATGCATCACTCTTGTCGAAGATTCCCTTCGGACTTAACAATTGCTGTAATTCATCAAGGATAATATGTTTGATGTTTTCTATACCGGAAGTAAGGATCTGAACAGAAAGAAAATCTGCATATCGGTCAACGATCAATCCTGGAAGGAAATCAGCTTCACTGAAAATCAGTCGATACGTATTGGTTTCTTCTGTATTCAGTTCATCCCTGTGTTTTACTGCAATTCTAATTTTCTTTCTCCACCAGTTTTCATTGATCTCTGTTTCAAGGGTCCATTCAAGAAGACGAACTGCCACTCTGGATTTGCTATTGAAAAAACCATAGGCTAGGAAATTGTCATTACTGTCTGTGACCATGACAATATCGCCATTTTCAGGGTTTCCTTTGATCTGATCAATCGCCCCAGAAAACACCCATGGGTGTAATTGTCTGACCGCTTTTTCTTTACCTTTTTTTAATTTTACAGAATGCATAGCGCAAATTTACAATTTATGTTCCATTCATGCGGATCCATCCTGATGATGCCTTTGCATAAATTCACAATTGATGCTTAACTTTGAGGATGGAAGAAATAAGCTGGTCTGATTTTGAAAAGGTATCCTTAAAGGTTGGTACTATTCTTGATGTTCTTGATTTTCCGGAAGCAAGAAAGCCAGCGTTTAAGCTTAAAGTTGACTTTGGACAATATGGAATTAAATGGAGTAGTGCGCAGATCA
>JBIIWE010000338.1:0-3682 GCA_044339075.1 Daejeonella sp.
AGCCCCAAAACCTGTTTTTCTGACAGCTTGTAAAACCTGCTCATTAAAGTTAGCCTTTAAGGCATAATGCACATGAAAACCAAATTTTTCAGCGGCCGATCTACACCTGTCTAAAGTCTGATCTAACAGCCCCAGATCATAATAGTAAAATGGTGTTTCTAAATTTTCAAAACGTGAAATCGTATCCTTACTTAACATATATATATTTATATCCACCCAGGGCGGATCAGTATCCTATTCAAATAAACGGTTATGTAAAGATCTCAGAACTTCAACTTTATCCCTATCATTAACCAATATAGAGATGTTATAATTACTCCCACCATACGAGATCATCCGTAAAGGAATATGCTTAATTGCCTCTAGTACACGTGCTGCAAAACCATGTTTTTCTGCACCGAAATCACCAACAACGCAAACGATAGTTTGGTTATAGTCAACCTCAACAGTACCAAAACTAGTCAGTTCCTTCATGATCTCCTCCAGATGCTGAGTATCATCAATTGTAACCGAAACCGCTACTTCCGAAGTGGTAATCATATCAATCGGGGTCTTATAACGCTCGAAAACTTCAAAAACCCTTCTTAAAAATCCGTAAGCAAGAAGCATTCTGCTGGATTGAATTTTAATTGCAGTAATACCGTCTTTTGCAGCAATAGATTTGATCTTTCCCCGCTCACTCTCATTGGTGATCAAAGTTCCGGATGCATTAGGCTCCATAGTATTCAGTAAACGAACAGGAACCTTATATTTTTGGGCCGGAAATACACTCTGTGGATGCAGTATTTTTGCACCAAAATAGGCAAGCTCAGCTGCTTCATCAAATGACAAAACTGCGATTGGCTTTGTCCCCTTTACTATTCTTGGATCATTATTGTGCATGCCATCAATATCTGTCCATATTTGTATCTCCTCAGCTGTAATTGCTGCACCAATCAGAGAAGCAGTATAATCACTCCCTCCACGACGTAAATTATCAATCTCTCCAAACGAATTACGACAGATATAACCCTGTGTAATAAATAAGGTATCTTCAGGATATTTATCGAGAAGCGACTGCAAATGTTCCGCAATAAAAGGAATTACTGGCTCATTATCCTCATCGATTTTCATAAAATCAAGAGCAGGAAGTAGTATAGAACTTACTCCAATTTCATTCAGATAAATGTGATAAAGCGTGGTTGATATAAGTTCTCCCTGAGCAAGAATGACCTTTTCTTCAATACTTGTGAAATGCTCATTGGCAAAAGATGATAATAAACTAAAATGATAATCAATAAGATCCTTACCATGATCATATCCTTCAGCAGATACGAAAAGTTCCTTGATAAAAATCTCGTACTTACCCTTTAGTGATTTGATCAGTTCGGCGGCTTTCTGTTTGTCACCAGCAAGATATGCCTGAGAAATTTCTAAAAGGCTGTTTGTAGTCCCTGAAACGGCAGAAAGAACAACTATTTGCCTGTCTTTTGGGTTAATAATGTCTAATAATTTTTTAATACGATCGGGATTGCCTACCGATGTTCCTCCGAACTTTAATACCTTCATTTAATCTTGAATTTTAAATTGCAACAAATGATATTTATACTTGTGCAATGAGTTGTTAAAAATAGATAAAAGCATTCTATTTTTCATGTCAAACAAAATTTAATTTGGCGGGTTTACTATTGATCGTTTCTGATCGAATTTGAAC
The DNA here is from genome assembly GCA_044339075.1 of Daejeonella sp. Taxonomy (GTDB): domain Bacteria; phylum Bacteroidota; class Bacteroidia; order Sphingobacteriales; family Sphingobacteriaceae; genus Daejeonella. The sequence goes on from JBIIWE010000338.1 coordinate 1,694, forward strand.
ACATTTAAATAAGTAATATTTATGCAAGAGCTGGAAACTTCCGTATTAAATAAAATCAATCATTGGCTTCAGGGCAATTATGATAGGGATACCAAAAAAGAAATAAATGCACTTCTAAATTCCGAGTCATTCACAGAACTCAACGATTCATTCTACAAAAATCTTGAGTTTGGAACAGGCGGACTTAGAGGAACAATGGGTCCAGGAACCAATCGCATTAATAAATACACTATCGGTTCAGCAACTCAGGGACTATCAAACTTCCTTCTCAAAAAATATCCCGGTGAAAAAATCAGTGTAGCGGTTGCTCATGATAGCAGAAACCAATCCGATTATTTTGCACAGATAACTGCTGAAGTATTCTCTGCAAATGGAATACATGTACATTTTTTCAAGGAATTAAGACCAACTCCTGAACTTTCATTTGCTATCAGGCATTTAGGATGTAAAAGTGGAGTAATGATCACTGCATCTCATAATCCAAAAGAATACAATGGCTACAAGGCTTATGGATGGGATGGCGGTCAGTTCAAATCACCTGATGACCAAATGGTTATGAATGAAGTTTCTGCCATCAGTACTATCGATTTGGTTAAATTTAACCGAATTGAAGAAAATATTGAACTGATCGATGAAAGTTTAGACGAGTTATATCTGGATAAGATAACGGAGCTTTCCGTATCTAGGGAGGCTATTGAAAGACAAAAAGATCTAAAAATCGTCTACTCTCCTATTCATGGAACAGGTATTACCCTGGTTCCTGCTGCTTTAAGGCGATTTGGATTTACTAATATCCATATTGTTGAAGAGCAATCCACTCCAGATGGAAATTTCCCAACGGTTATATATCCAAATCCTGAGGAAAAAGAGGCGCTAACTTTAGCCTTAGTAAAAGCAAAGAAAATTGATGCTGATCTTGTTTTAGCTACAGACCCGGACGCTGATCGTGTTGGTATTGCAGTTAAAAACAATGAAGGTGCGTTTATTTTGCTCAATGGTAATCAAACTGGCAGCTTACTGATCAATTATTTACTAACTGCTTGGGAACAAAAAGGAAAGCTTACTGGAAATGAATATGTGGTATCAACTGTTGTAACCACAAAGCTGATCGAGGATATTGCATTATCAAAGAATGTAGGTTTTTACGAAACTCTGACCGGATTCAAATGGATTGGAGCCCTGATAACGGAACTCCAGGGAAAGAAAACTTTTATTGCAGGAGGTGAAGAAAGCTATGGCTATCTGGTTGGTGAACTTGTAAGAGATAAGGATGCTGTAATATCCTGTGCCTTTATCGCGGAAATGACTGCCTTTTACAAGGATCAAGGAAGCAGTTTATACCAGGCCATGCTGGATATGTATGTACAATATGGGTTTTATAAGGAAAAACTCGTTTCGATAACCAAAAAAGGCAAAACCGGTGCTGAAGAAATTAAAGCACTCATGGAACGCTTTAGAACCAATACACCATCATCACTGGGAGGATCAAAGGTAGTGAGCTTGAAGGATTATGAACTTGGTATGGAAACTGACTTGTTAACGGGATCCACAAAAACGCTGGATTATCCAACATCAGATGTGCTGCAGTTCATTACAGCAGATGGCTGTATTATTTCTGCAAGACCATCAGGCACGGAACCTAAAATCAAATTTTATTGCAGTGTAAAAACTGCTCTTCCTGATAAAAATGAGTTCAGCAAAAAGGACCAACTTCTTGAAGAAAAGATCGAAAGCATCATGAAAGATCTGGCGGTGTAAATTTTAAATTTCATCTACATCATTTCTAATATTAAACTCATTCAGCAGGCTGAAAATTTCAGTCTGTTGAATGATCACTCCAAAAAATCAGAGTATATTTGCACCATGAGAAAAGTTCTTTTATTTGCACTTGCAACGTTAATTTTTCAGTCCTGTATAGATACATCTGTTAAGAAACTTCCGATTTTAGGCGAACGTGAACCGGTAGAGAGAATTGTAGAGGGGAAACTA
>JBIIWE010000340.1:0-3661 GCA_044339075.1 Daejeonella sp.
TGTCTGGCTAACGTACCCAAACTGATAACTGATAACTGATAACTGATAACTGTTAACTGATAACTGTTAACTGATAACTGTTAACTGATAACTGTTAACTGATAACTGTTAACTGATAACTAAAATAAAACCTCATTACTCAACAACACCTTCCACGCATCACTCACATTTCCTTTTTCAAGCAAAATCTTAGCATATTGATGTAATTCTCTTTCCCTTGTATGCTTATCACCGATAGTGGCATTCAGTATTTGCCTTAATTCCGGATCAAATTGAAATTTCTCTATTTCTTCATCTGAAGGCATAGATTCCACATTTCCCAATTGCCCCAGATTATTGCCTGTCAGGATATCGGAGTTTCTGATGGATGCAGGAATCAGGTCTACCCCTATTCCCAAAGTACGCACAGGCTTTTCAACCTTAAATAAATTATCTTCTGTTACACGGCAGTACCAATCGCCACCTAATCGTGCAACAAGGTCAATTTTAGCCTGATCGATCTTACCCGATTCATCCAGTATTTGCTCATTGATGTGGATAAGCCTGATTTCTGCCAGAACCAGATTCCCTGCTCCGGCTTGATCGCCTAAACTGATCACTTCCCGCACTGTACATTCCATTTGAACGGGTGATTCAGCTACTCTAGGTGGTTTAACAAGATCAGAAGCTAAGTGTGTAAATCCAGCTTTTATGAATTCATTAGTGCCTTTAGGGTATTCTACACTTGCCAGAGATGTTTGTTGAACCATACTGTAATTCACCATATTGATCACACATTCAGGCACTTCTAACACATTCTCCAGGCTATGCTTGGTAGTATTATCTCTAACCCTCCTAGCTGGTGAAAAAATACAAACCGGAGGGTTTGTGCTGAACATGTTAAAGAAACTAAAGGGACTTAAATTGACATTACCATCCTTATCAATGGTCGAAACAAAACAGATGGGCCGAGGAGCGATCGCATACTGCAAATAATTCTGCAATTCGGCGGTCTTCAGATCAGCAACATTTATCGTTATCATAGGTACTTAAAGGTTTTTCTTCTTTAATTTTAAAATTGACCAGTCCGAGTCGGTCTTAATGATCGTATTGGTTAGCCTTCCAAGCCCCGTAATCTCCATCTCCACGATATCTCCAGGTTGAAGCCACTGCGGTCTAAAATCAGGATTATTCAATAGTCCGGTTCCATTCAATTCAAGAAAACAGCCTGTTCCCACTGTTCCTGAGCCTATTACATCCCCCGGTAAAATATCGGCACCATAAGAACAACGTTCAATGATCTCTGCGAAGGTCCAGTCCATATCACCCATTGAACCGGAAGACACTTCTATACCATTGACCCAGCATTTCATATCAAGAGCATACGCATTTCCAGTATGACCAGGCTTTGCGGGAATTTTATACGGTTCAAGTTCATCGGGAGTTACCAGCCAGGGGCCAATAACCGTTGAAAAATCTTTTCCTTTTGCAGGTCCCAGATTCAATAACATTTCCTCCATTTGCAAGGTACGGGCGCTCATATCATTCATGATCATATAACCGGCAATGTAATCATCGGCTTCTATCGCCTTCAAATTTCTACCCTTTTTACCGATCACAATAGAGGCCTCTAATTCAAAATCAAGCTTTTCAAAATGATCAGGCATACATTCAATATCCCCAACACCCTGAATAGCATTATGATTTGTAAAATAAAAAATCGGATACTGATCAAATTCGGGGATCATATCTACCCTTCTGTTCCTTCGCGCCGAAGCAACATGCTGCCTGAATGCATAACCATCTCTGCATGAACTTGGATGAGGAACAGGTGCCAAAACCTCAAAGAATATTTCTTCTTTAGCCTCCTGCTTTCCCGATTTAATTTCTCGGTCTACCATTTTAGCACGTTCCATTAATTCCTCTCCCCCATTCAGAAACTCATTCATAGAATCAGGAATAAGCTTGTCACAGGAATTCAGATTAAAAATATGGCCTTTAATGAATAAGCCCAGATGCTCACGGTCTTCGGTTTTATAGGAAACTAGTTTCATGAAATTAGATTTTAGGTAATTGGCTGATCAAAACTAATGATTTTTGACCGTTTGGATAAATTTGAAGCTAAATAAAACAAATGAAATACGAGTACCTCCTGATTTATTTCCAACAAAATAATTGAGTGTTTTAAATTTATGATTCTACCTTCAACAGACAGGTATTTTCTAGTTTCCCTGAAAGAAAAGTATACCTTTGTAACAACCAATTATAAATACCAATAAATTCTAATTTATGCCTGTTTATCATACTTTAGGATCTATTCCTCCTAAGCGTCATACCGTATTCCGTAAACCGGATGGATCATTGTATGCTGAGGAATTGGTCTCAACCGAAGGTTTTTCCAGTCTTTATTCGCTGGTTTATCATTGTCATCCCCCAACAATAGTCAAAGAATTGGGTGAACCATATTCTGTAGAACCAAAAATCGCCCGAGAAAAACATTTGCGTCATACCAGTCTGACTGGATTTAAGATCAAACCGGAAAATGATTATCTGGAAAGCCGAAAGCCTGTTTTAGTAAACAGCGATCTTCATATTTCTCTGGCTGCACCACGCCATTCCATGACCGATTATTTTTATAAAAACAGTCAGGCAGATGAAGTTATTTTCATCCATGAAGGCAGTGGAACACTGAAAACTGGATTTGGAAAAATCCCTTTTGAATACGGCGATTATCTGGTAGTTCCCCGCGGAACGATCTATCAGATGGAATTTAATACAGAAGATAACCGTCTGTTCATCATAGAAAGTTTCAGTCCGATACGCACTCCAAAAAGATACCGTAATGAATGGGGACAATTAATGGAGCATTCCCCGTTCTGTGAACGGGATATCAAACGCCCCCAAGATCTTGAAACAATCGATAAAAAAGGCGACTTCAAAGTATTGATCAAAAAGCAGGGTTTGATCTACCCCTACGTTTACGGCACTCATCCTTTTGATTTTATAGGGTGGGATGGTTTTCATTACCCCTGGGCATTTTCTATCCATGACTTCGAACCGATCACTGGAAGGGTGCATCAACCACCACCCGTTCATCAAACCTTTGAAGGACATAATTTCGTGATTTGCTCCTTCTGTCCGAGGAAATACGATTATCATCCCGATGCAATCCCAGCTCCATACAATCATAGTAATGTGGATAGTGATGAGGTTTTATACTACGTAGATGGTGATTTCATGAGCAGAAAAAGTGTGGTTAAGGGACAGATCACCTTGCATCCGGGCGGAATACCTCATGGCCCGCATCCGGGAACTGTTGAAAAATCAATTGGCAAAGAAAGAACAGAAGAACTGGCAGTTATGATCGATCCTTTTAAACCATTGATGCTAACTGATTATGCCCTGAGTATTGAGGACGAAAGCTATCATAAAAGCTGGCAAGAGAATGTAGAGTAAAATCAATTCTGAGAAATTGAATCTTCCAGTTTTTACAGCTTGCATTTTACACCAATAATAAAAGATCATGAAAACAGAAATAATTGAAAATATAGCACAAAACATCGATTTCCTTCCCCTAAAAGGGACAGATTTCATCGAATTATATGTAGGAAATGCAAAGCAGGCGGCACATTTTTATAAAACCGCTTTTGGCTTTCAAAATCTAGCTTATGCTGGTCCAGAG
>JBIIWE010000343.1:0-3655 GCA_044339075.1 Daejeonella sp.
AATCAGATGATATCTCCCATTTAGTACTCATATCAAGTAAGTTCACAAAGAAATCATTGGTCAATGATTCCGGATTTTTAGTGAAAACACCATGCTGACTGCCATACGTATTCGCATTAAGAACACGTAAACCAGCTACTAAAACTGTCATTTCTGGTGCAGTCAGAGTAAGCAACTGAGCTCTGTCTAACAGCATTTCTTCAGCATAACGATCAATCACCGGTTGATTTGTATGGTTACGGAAACCATCAACCTTTGGCTCTAAGAATGCAAATGAATCTACATCAGTTTGCTCTTGTGTAGCATCTGTACGACCAGCAGTAAATGGTACGGTCAAATTCTGACCAGCTTTTTTCGCAGCAGCTTCAACAGCAGCTGTTCCACCTAAAACAATCAAATCGGCTAAAGACACTTTCTTGCCTGCTGACTGTTTATTATTAAATTCTGTCTGAATTGCTTCCAGGCTTTCTAAAACTTTCGCAAGCTTTGCCGGTTGGTTAACCTGCCAGTCTTTCTGTGGAGCAAGTCTGATGCGTGCACCATTTGCACCACCACGTTTATCAGAACCGCGGAAAGTAGAAGCAGAAGCCCATGCGGTTGAAACGAGCTGAGAGATCGTTAATCCTGAACCAAGAATGATAGATTTAAGGGCTGCAATATCCTGATCATCAATCAGTTTATGATCAACTGCAGGAATTGGATCTTGCCAAATCAGAGTTTCGGCAGGAACTTCTTTACCAAGGTAACGGGAAACTGGTCCCATGTCACGATGAGTTAACTTGAACCAGGCTCTCGCAAAAGCATCTGCAAATTCAGCAGGATTTTCATGGAAACGTCTTGAAATTTTTTCATAAGCAGGATCAACTCTCAAAGCCATATCTGCCGTTGACATAAAAGGAGCATGCCTTTTAGATGGATCATGAGCATCAGGAACTAAATCTGCTGCTGCACCACCTTTAGGCGCCCATTGCTGTGCACCGGCCGGACTTTTAGTCAGCTCCCATTCATAACCAAATAACATGTCAAAATAACTATTATCCCAGGTAGTTGGAGTTGGAGTCCAGGCACCTTCTAAACCACTGGTAATGGCGTCAACACCTTTACCTGTACGGAACTTACTGATCCACCCTAGACCTTGTTCTTGTATAGCTGCACCTTCAGGTTCAGGACCAAGAAGCCCAGCATCACCTGCACCGTGAGTTTTACCAAATGTATGGCCACCCGCAACTAGTGCTACTGTTTCTTCATCATTCATCGCCATGCGGGCAAATGTTTCACGAATATCTCTTGCTGAACCTAATGCATCAGGATTTCCGTTAGGTCCTTCCGGATTCACATAGATCAGACCCATTTGAACCGCTCCAAGTGGATTGTCAAGTTGACGATCACCTTTATAACGCTCATCACCTAACCAGGTAGTCTCTGGTCCCCAATAAATATCTAATTCAGGCTCATAAACATCTTCACGACCACCAGCAAAACCAAAAGTTTCAAATCCCATAGATTCAAGCGCACAGTTACCTGCTAGGATCATCAAATCTGCCCACGATAGTTTACGTCCGTATTTTTGCTTGATCGGCCAAAGTAAGCGACGAGCCTTATCCAGGTTACCGTTATCAGGCCAGCTATTCAGGGGTGCAAAACGTTGGGTTCCTGAAGAAGCACCACCACGACCATCACCCACACGGTAAGTACCTGCACTATGCCAGGCCATACGGATGAAAAACGGACCATAATGTCCGTAATCTGCCGGCCACCAATCCTGTGAATCGGTCATTAACGTGAAGATATCTTTCTTTAGAGAATCCAAATCAACACTCTTAAACTCTTCTGCATAGTTGAAATCTTTCCCATAAGGGTTGATTAAAGATGAGTTTTGATGCAGCATTTTCAGGTTTAAGTGATTAGGCCACCAATCTGCATTTGAAAGAGATCCGGCTGCTGTTTGCCTTTGAGATGCTGCCAAAAATGGGCATTTTGCTGCATCAGAAGATGTGCTATGATTTGTATTTTCCATAATTATAGTATAAGTATTTCTACTAGTACAAATTTAAAATAAAATTTGGTCAAATGACTTCAATAAAATTGATATAACTATAGATAAAATTGATAGTGTAGATAAATATTATAGAATGTGTGAATATTTTTTTTGCAGGAGAATTGTAAGATCACGCGTGGCCACGGGCGCATTCAATGTCATTATTTTAAGGGGGTAGAAGGTTCTGGCCTTCGCCAGATCCGATAGTTATCGGATGACAATGCATTTTGTAATAATGGAGGAGATCCTGAATTCGTCAGGATTGTAATCCTTAAATAATGACATTGCGCGCACACTAGCGCTGGGTTACACATTGAAATAATTAAAATTCAAAAATTAGATTTGATATTTATACAGTTAAGTAACAAATGAATTAAACTGGTTATTTTAATTCCGAACGAGTCTTAAGTGCATTACCAATTTGATTTTATTTCTATTGTATTGACCCCTATATTATAAGCATAAACTGCTGCTGGAACGTATGTTATATTTATTCCTTCTATGGTTTTGTTGTCTGTAATATCAATGGTGGTTACTAATGTGGCTTTGAAATTATTTTGTTTGCAGAAATAGATTAAACTATTCAATTCTTGTGGTTTTTCTACATAACGATTACTCCACTTGATTTCTACACACCATTGTGGTTTAAATAGTTTGCTGTCTAGTAATACAATATCTACTTCGCCTTCTGAACGTCCCATTTTCCATCGGGCATATTTTAAATCTAGGCTTTCACGATGCATCCATTGTGAAAAAATAGCGGTTTCTACCATGTTGCCTGTTTCTTTGTCGGTTTCAACAATGGGTGAAAACAAGGCTGTTCTCAAAGAAGAATTAGTTAAATAGACTTTAAAACTGGTTACTCTTTTGAATTTTTTAGCGTTATCATCAATCTTATGAATTACTTTAATCAAGAATGCTGCTTCGAGGTATTCTAAATACTTTTTTATAATTTCTTTAGCAATGCCGCTGTCTTTTCCTAATCGTTCAAAAGAAAATTCATTTCCAGTATTGTAAGCCAAATAACTAAAAAAGCTGTTTAATTCTTGCACATCTTTAATGCCGTATAGACTAGGCAAATCTCGAAGCAATACTTTATCTACAATATCACTTTTTACATAACGCCCCATATCACTTTGTATTTTTTCTGACAAGACTACTTCAGGATAACCACCAAAGTTGAGATAGTGAAAAAATTCTTTGTTGAATGCCTTGTTGTCGTGTGCGGTAAAAAAAGGAATTTCTTTAGCATTGTACATTATGGTTTTAGGTTTCACCAAATGATTTAAACCCTTTAAATGTATGTATTCGTGAAAAGTAAGTGGAGGTAACATAAAATCAGTAAAACGACCTGCGCCGCTTTCTGAACTTTGCAAGCGTAAGGCAGCAGCAGCTGAACCTGATACTATAAATTTGGTTTTGGGATAAGAATCGACCAATACTTTTAGATGGCGTTCCCAATCTTTGAGGTATTGAATTTCATCAAAAAATACAAAACAACCTTCTATACTTTCTAATTGCACGGCTTCTTTTGCCAAGAGCAAAATGTCTTCAAGGCTCAGGTGCATATAAATAGGATTGTCAATACCTATGAAAAAGATTTTTTGTGGCGCAATG
>JBIIWE010000342.1:0-3655 GCA_044339075.1 Daejeonella sp.
TCCATGGATAAATTCTTCCATCAGCAATATTTTCATATTCCGTGTTACCTGCTAATGCTAAAGCAGCATATTCCCATTCTGCTTCAGTTGGTAAACGGTAAGGTTGTTTCAACACTCCATCTTCCACACGAACAGGCCTTACTGGTCCAGATTTAGCAGTTGTTGCACCGCTGCTTGCTGCTGCATTAGGGTTAAGGTCTTTTTTCATCTTCTTTCCGTCAACACCTTCACCACGAAATTGTCCATTCAAATAAATGTCTGTATTGAAGGGCTCTGTTGAAGTAGAAGTAATTGCCGGAGCTCCAGCTTTGCCGCCACCTGCAAGGGTTTTGTAGTCAATCAAATAACCACTTTTTCTAAGTATTTCCTCATTTACACGGTCTGTACGCCAAACGCAATAGTCATTTGCCTGCTCCCAGCTTACTCCTACAACAGGATAATCCTGAAATGCGGGGTGTCTAAGGTAATTGTTTACATAAGGCTCATTGTATGAAAGTGGCTGTCTCCAAACAAGAGTATCAGGAAGTGCATTGTAGTAATATTCAGCATCATTTGGATAACTGCGTTTAATCCAATGTAAGTACTCCAGCCAATCCACATTTGCAACCTCAGTTTCATCCATGTAAAAGGAAGCCACTGTTACTCTCCGCCTGACATTATCAAACTCATATCCCATATCTTGGTTAAGGCTTCCGCCCATAACAAAAGTACCACCTTCAATTGCGATCAGCCCAGGGCCGGGACCAGCCTTTACTTTGCTGTTCACCTCAAAGCCACCATTGTACTTATTATTGTAAGCCATGCCTGTTTTTGAGGAAGACTTGCTTGTGGTTTTGTTACAGGATGTTGTAATTCCAAGTAGAAATAGTCCTGCTAAAAAATATATAGTAATTCGTTTCATTCTTTTTGATGTAATTGGCACATTAATTCGTTAAAAATACAAAATTGGTTAATATCACCAATGGATTTTTTTTTATCAATCACTGGAGCCATTTAAGATACCTACTCAAACGGAAAATAATTATTTAGGTTTCGTTTGAATATACGTTAAATCGATATTAAAACGTTGTCTGGTTGATGTTATTGTTCTCGGTTTTTTTAATATTTCGACTATAATATTTAAGCTTGAATTATTGTAAACTATTTAATATCAGTGAGTTATTATTTTTTTTGTTAAAAAATCCAAATTTTATACTTTTATATTGTTTAATATTATTTTCAATACTTAAGCGTTTAATAAATCCTGAAGAATAAAATATATATCTTTATAATTGTTTATATTTAATTAAAGGAAAGTATAGATTTGGGTTGATTTTTTTAAATTAATGATCAAAAAGCACTCGTTTTTTTATTCTTTAGTCTTTTTTATTCTCGGTTTGCCAGTTTTAGTGGATGCACAAACGACGCAAAGCGATGGTAAACGCAGTAATACTATACAGACAGCTGCCCCATTTTTATTGATTACTCCAGATGCCAGATCAGGTGCCATGGGGGATGTTGGAGTTGCTATTTCGCCTGATGCTAATTCATTGCATTGGAATCCTGCTAAGTTGGTTTTTTTGGATAAACCAACCGGACTTTCAGCATCATATACTCCCTGGTTAAGAAATCTTGTTCCTGATGTTGATCTGGGTTACTTAACCATGTATCATCGTTTGGATAGCAGAAATACAATTGGAGGTGCATTGCGGTATTTTTCTTATGGTTCGATACAGCTTACTGATAATAGCCAAAATGATATCGGAGTTTACAGTCCCAATGAGTTTTCTATCGAAGGAACATATTCTAGAAAGTTTGGAGATAATTTTTCATTAGGGACAGCGATCAGATACATTAGATCCAGTTTAAGTAATGGCCAGTTCAATGGCCAGGATATTCAGCCAGCTACTGCTCTTGCTGCTGATGCCTCAGCTTATTACAAGACAGGAACTGTATTGTTGGGAAGGGATGCTGAAATAGCTTTTGGTCTTAATATTTCAAATGTTGGTTCCAAGATGAGTTATTCCGATAATGGATCAAAATCTTTTCTCCCTACCAATATGAAACTGGGCGGTGCCAGTACTTTTATGTTGGATGACCTGAGTACAATTACTTTTGCCATCGACCTGAATAAATTACTGGTACCAACAAGTCCTATCAGAGATGCGGGTGGTCAGATCATTAGTGGAAAAGATCCTGACAGATCGGTACCTTCCGCAATATTTGGTTCCTTCACTGATGCTCCAGGTGGTTTTTCTGAGGAGATCAGTGAGATTAGTTATTCAGCTGGTGCAGAATACTGGTATAATAAACAATTTGCTATTCGCTCAGGTTATTTTTATGAAACCCCAACCAAGGGCGACAGGAGATATTTTACCGTAGGTGCGGGGCTTAAGTACAATGTATTTAATCTTGATTTTGCATATCTCCTTGCAAATCAGCAAACCAGTCCCTTAGCTCAAACCCTGCGCTTTTCACTGGTATTTAATTTCGAAAAATAATTTAATGAAGATCAGAGTTGGATTTGGGTTTGATGTGCATCAATTAGTCGAAAATCATCCTTTTATTTTGGGTGGGGTTAAAATAGATCATTCTTCAGGTGCTTTTGGGCATTCAGATGCCGATGTTTTGGTTCATGCTATCTGTGATGCTTTGCTGGGTGCTGCCAATTTGAGGGATATTGGCAATCATTTTTCGAATACTGATAGTCGTTGGAAAGGTATCAGCAGTTTGATTCTACTAAAAGAATGTGTTTCCCTGCTTAATCAGAAGGGTTGGAGTATTGGCAATATCGATGCCATGCTTTGCCTTGAAGCGCCAAAGATCAATCCACATATTCCTGAAATGAAAACTAAGATTGCTGAAGCTTCCGGAATAAGTGAAGAAGACATCTCAATTAAAGCTACCACTAATGAGACCATGGGTTTTATTGGAAGGAAGGAAGGACTTGTAGCCTATGCTGTTTGTCTGATTGAAAAGGCAGTCTAAATTTTAATTTGATTTTGATTCAGGTATTTTTATCTCACTAAAATCGGCAGCACATTTTCCGCAGTTACTTGCACATCCTTTTTTATTATTCATGCTTTTATAAACTATCCTTCCTGCATATAAAATTGCAAGAATAAATAAGATAATAACCATCATTAATTGGAAGTCCATAACACAAAATTAAAAAAATCAATCAAGTTCATAGTCAGTAGCTTGTAAATTCATTGATGTGAAGGTTTTATCAGGCAGGGCCTAGTGTCATGTCACATATAATCCGACGAACCCATCGAAATACCAAGGAGGTTAAAATAAAATGGCGTCATACCTATGAGGATGAGAGGATGAAATTATTGGAACTTTATCCGTCAATTGATGAGCGACATAACACTCGAAGATGGCTAACTGAACTGATTGAATAAAAAATACTGAGCCTTGGGATAGCCATATCGCTCAATAGCCCGGTGCTTTAGCTCCGGGTTAAGATCGGGGTTTTAAGACCGGGCTTCAGCCAAAAACCTGAGCAGCCGGAACAGAACAAATACCGGTGCTTCAGCGCCGAAATACCGATAACTAATCCACATCTACCATTCCCTAACGCTAATTTTTAGAATATTGGGCTAAAGCCCGCCCGGATGAACTCCATTCGGACTGGCCCGAAAACGAACAAACTCGTTAACTCCAGCTAAAG
>JBIIWE010000344.1:0-3639 GCA_044339075.1 Daejeonella sp.
CTACTGTCTCCAAAACACTCACTGGACCCTGCATTATATAATTTTATAGGTAAATTGCTGAATCTGATTGCCTCCAGAAGGTTGAGGTTGCCGGTACTTATACTTTCATGAGTTTCATGAGGTTGATCAAAGGATAGTCTTACTGAGCTCTGCCCAGCTAAATTATACACTTCATCAGGTTTTATTTTGCTGATGCATTCAAGTGTATTTCCAAAGTCAGTAATATTGATGGAGATCAAGGTTATATCGTCTTTGATCCCAAGGTTTATTAAATTGATGAATGAAGATGTCTGGGCATCTCTTGAGGCTCCAAAAACCTGATATCCCTTTTCTAGTAAGAATTTAGCGAGGTATGAACCATCCTGTCCGGAAACCCCGCATATTAAAGCTTTCTTCACTTATTTAGTTTAAAAATGTTTATTCTTTGCTGAATAACACCGTAAATGATAAATAGTTTACGAAAATGCTAATTTTTATTGATAGCTGATTGAAATGTTTTTATTAATTCACGTGTATTTTTTTCCCAGGAAAATAATTTAAGTCTTTCTGTACCTTTTTGGACAAGTTCTTGGCTTAATCCAGGGGTTTCAATAAGTTCTCTTATTTTCCGACTTATATCTTCAACATTAAAGGGATCAAAGCATAAAGTGGCATCACCACCTACTTCAGGCAGGCAAGTGTTGTCTGAAACAATTACAGGTATTTGATGATGGAATGCTTCCAGCACTGGCAGTCCAAACCCTTCATTAATAGAGGGAAAAACATACATTTCTGCATATTTATAAAAATAAGCCAGATCGTTATCGCTTGCATAGCCAGGTGTTAGAACTTGATCTTTTAATCCCAGTCTGTTTATAGTTTCATGAATTGCTTCACTATCGTCCATGTCATGTTTGGGACTAGGTTGTCCAACCAGAATGAGAGAGTAGTCTGTGTGGCCTGCCAGGTGAATGAGCTTAAATGCTTCAATTAGGCGTACTAAATTCTTTCTTTTTTCAAGTGTACCTACATGTAAAATAAATTTTGATGTAGGTATTGAAATACCGGGGACATAACCTGCTTCAGGTTCTGAAATTGCCATCTTTTTAGGCGCAAGATGAATTGCCTTAATTTTATCCTTATGGATACCTGTAAAATGAGAAATTCTGTTTCTGGTATACTCTGTAATAGTTATGATGATGGGTGCTTTTTTTGCAGCATTTACTCCAATCCATTTAAATAATTTCAGCCAGCTGGAATTATAATGACTTGAATATTCGTAAAAAAAAGCGTCGTAAAATACAGGAATAGCCTTAAATCCGGGTGTGAAATAGGGCACAAAGTAATCTGTACAGAAGAGGATATCAACTTTGTTTATCCTTGCTTTTATTGGAAGAATAACTTGTTTCCAAAAAATAAATCGGATGTGTTCAATTAGTTTAAATAGTTTATAACGGCCGGTATAAACTGAGAATGAGGTATCAAAATATACTAGGTCACAATCGTATTTACCGCTTTTAAATTGGTGATATATTTCTTCTAAATATGTTTTGGAACCTGTTTTTGCGATCCTGAGATCACGTATATCAATTCCAATTTTTAATTTTTTGGACATTTAAGATAGTATGTATAGGTAAAATTAGGTAATAATACTTACTTATGAATTATTACTACACTATTTTTGATTCTTGTTCTTTTAGTTTGGGATCAGAGATCATGTGTACGAAAAGTCCGGACAAAAACCAACTCAGGTAGGAGATATATACGGAAGATTCTAATTCTGACGTAAACAGTGGGATAATAAAACCTATTTTCATCAAAAGTAGACTCAAGCATACCTTCTTTTCTTTTCCCTTTAATTTAGGATACCATTCCCAGCATGTTTTAATAAAATAAATATGTATCCAAAGGTAAAGTAATAAGGTTATGATACCAGTTTGGACGCCAATAATGATGTACTGATTTTCTCCCCCTACCGTATCACTCAGGCTTGACGCAACCCTGCCTGAATTTCCAAGACCCAGTCCTAGGGGCTTAGCAGCAATCGCCTCTACACCCTCGATCCAGGCCAAAACGTGTCCAACACTTGAAGGATTGGTAAAAGTTATGGTTTCTAGGATGAATTCATAGAGATTGGGGTTCATGATCAGCATAAAAAATATAAAATATAACATCATCAGTATAATGAGACCATAAATTATTTTAAGGACGACCTTCTTTTTGGTGATCAGTGCATAGATGAAGATCATGATGAAATAACTTGCCAGTGATGATCTTGATAATGCAAAAAATATGGCGAACTGGGTTGCGATTATAGCTAGAATACCAAATTTATCTAACTTAATTTGGTTGTCATCATTAGTATATAAACCTGCAGCAATTGCTAAGGCTAGTAATGTTGCGGCAGCAAATTCCAAGGGGTTAGCAAAAAAACTGGCAAATCGTTTCAGTCCGGTGGATGTTTCAAAAGTCCAGGAAAGTCCGTAATTTCCAGTTGCCTCCTGATTGAAATAGTAAAAGTTATAATCTGCGTACCCAGTAAGATTTTGAAAGTGCTGATCTGTTATTATTTCGAAGAATAAAACGGCTGAGGCGCATATAAATACAGCCAGAATGTAGTGAAAGTATTTACTGATGTAAATTTTTGCCGGATCAAACAGTCGGCCGGCAAAATAAATGAATGTAAAGAAGCTGGTGCTTTTAAAAGCAATAAGCTTATCTCCAAAACCGTATGTGCCAATAGGTAAAAGCACGTAGAGGAGGGTGTATATGAAGAAAGCAAGAATTGCATAATCAACGGATAGAAATCTAATCCTTCTGTTCAATTCCCATAGGCTTGTACCTAAAGTGATCAGAATAAGCAGTTCTTTAAAAGGCTGCATAAAAGGGATGAAACTTTCAAAACCCAGTTGCAGAGCAACTGAAAGGCTTGTGGTATAAATGGGCAGACCCAAAATCAAAAACACTAAAATACCCTGGCTATTCCTGGAAAGAAGATTTTTTATAGAGATTAGGAAGGAAGAAAAATAAATGAGTGGGAATATAAACATTCTTGCCTTAAATTGTTTTGATTATAAAGATCGCTGACCGCAATTCTAGTAAAATTAAATGAATTATTGATTTTGGAATAAATTATATGATTGTTTTATTTGACGGCAACCGTATGATTGTTTCCGATCACTATTTTTATTAATTGTGCATTTGCTTTTCAAGTAAAATAATCCTTTATTTTTGCTGACATAATGATTAATAAGAACATACTAATTGCTGCACTAGCAAGAAATTGCGAAGATTCTTTGAGGATTAATATTCCTTTGATTGAGAAGCTCAGAGCTCAATTTATTTGGTCTCAGGTTGTGATAGTAGAAAATGACAGTATTGATGGCACAAAGGATTTATTAAATGATTGGAAAATAAATTATAATAATGTTACTATAATCTCAAACGATTATGGGACTAAAACCATTCCGGATAAAAGTGATTTAATAATTAATCCAATGACTAGCTATCAGCGTATTGATAAAATGGTTTCTTATAGAAATGTTTATTTGGATTTTATCAAAGAAGTTAAACACCCCATTGACTTAGTTATTGTTATAGATATTGATGTGATTCAAATTTCTTTAACAGGTTTAATTAATGCGATAAACTCTTTTGATC
>JBIIWE010000345.1:0-3632 GCA_044339075.1 Daejeonella sp.
AATGCTGGAACCCTTCCCTGAAACTCTGGCAAGAGCTGTAGAGAAACGTTTTTTGATCTCCATTCCAAATTCCAACAATCGATTTGCATCAGGTTGTGGGATAAGGCCTTCAGCATTTGGGGTTAATCCCAGGATAAGAGTTGAATTTCTTCCAACAGAACCATAATACATTTCCATCAGGTTTTCAAGTGGTTGAATATGTGCTTCATCGTCGGGTTCCCAAAACCATTCATGCCGCCCATTAAATCCACGCAATGGTGCATCGCTCATTGCTGGCATATAATATTGTCCTTCGGGATCACCCTCCTTAAGTAGCTGGAAATCATTTTTGAAGATTACTTTTTGGTTCATGGAGTGGGAGTAAGGGAATGGAAAAGTTCCCCAGCAAGGATAATTGACCTTCCCAGTTTCACTTCCTCCCCAGCGGATATCTGCTCTTTGAGTATTATGATAGAAAATTATATTTGGTTGGTATTTTTCTACAATAGGCAGGATGTTTGGGCCGCCTAGTTCCGGGCCATGTGCTCCACCATCAAACCAGACCATGGCCAGTTCACCATATCTCGACATCAATTCTTCAGTCATTTTTTCACATAGCTTGTTATAATGCTGCTGTCTGTTCTTTGCGAAAGGAGAATTATCATTATGAACCATAAAATCATAAATTCCATAATTAGAATTCCATCTTATGCCAATATAGATCCCCGGTAAAACTCCATATTTTCGGCATGAGGCAACAAAATCACGAACAATATCTCCCTTTCCATCCTGAAATGTAAGGGCTTTCATGGAATAGGGGTTAACATCTGACTGGTAAAGTGCAAACCCGGTTTCATGTGTTACAGTTAATATCGCAATCTTAGCGCCCATATCTTTAACTGACCTGATCCATTGATCAGTATCCAGTTTTGTGGGATTAAAAATAGTATAATCGGCAATGGGATTGATCCTGTTGAATGCTTGATTATACCTTTTTCCGTCAAAAACATGCAGATCATATGAAATTAATGCGGTAAGTTCTGCATCCTGCCAGGTGAGCTGGTTTGCCTTAGGAAGCGGGATGTTTTTTTGACCAATGGCATTGTTTGATAGAACAAGTACCAAAAAGGCAATAATTATAGTAATGTAATTGTTGGATTGCTTAAATTTCATGTTGAAAGTATTTGGTAAAGATTAGCTTCCTCGTGGCTTCTGGTTTTTAGTTCTTCCCCAATTCGGAAGGTCAATATTAAGGTTGTCAAAGTTAGAAGACATCTCCTGTTTTAGTAGATTTCTCAATTGCATAATCTTCTCACTGTATGCAGCTTCTTTAGAAAGGTCTTTAATTTCCCAAGGGTCTTTTTTGAGATTGAACAACTGAGTAGTTGCAATCCCATCTACATTATAAACGATCATTTTAAATCCATCCTCAGATTTAATACTTCGACTCCAGTGCCCGTAGACGTTATAAATTGACGATCTGACTTTCTTTGAAGGATCCTGAATGACAGGCAATAATGAACGACCTTCAACACTTGATGGCCTTTGTAATTGAAGATAATCGATGATTGTTGGAGTAATATCACTGAGGTATGTAAATCCTTCAGTTATCTTGTTTACTGGTACACCCGGACCTGAAATAATCATTGGAACCCTGATGCTATGTTCATATAGATTTTGTTTGCCCAGCAATCCATGCTGACCAACTGCCAGTCCGTTATCACCGGCAAAAACAATCAATGTGTTTTCTCTGAGTCCGCTTTTTTCAAGAGTTTCTAAAATCCGTCCTACTTGCGCATCCATTTCACTGACCATGCCATAATAAAGTGCAATATCTTTTTTGATTGCTTCCGGATCACGGGGGACAGGCAGTAATTGTTCATCTCTCACATTCAGATCGCCATTGTCAAATGGATGTTTTATCAGGAAGTTTGCAGGTAATGTAATTTTTGTCGGATCATACATCCTTGAAAATTTTTCAGGAGGAGTTCGTGGATCATGAGGTGAGGTAAAGGCCACATAGCAGAAAAATGGTCTTGATTTTGCTGTTGTGCTGCTCAAGAATTGGATTGCATTTTCAGCGTAAAGAGTTGTGCTATAAGTATCGCTGATCCTTTTGCGTTTTTCATCATAAACTCCTGTGCTGTCATAAAGATATACTGTAGGATGTTCTTGTCCCCCGAACTTTGGAAAGTGCATTCCTCCAAAAAAAATATCACCCCCTGTACTGAACATTCGGCTATGGGATGCTTTATCGCTATGCCATTTGCCGGTATGGTAGGTATTGTAGCCCTGTTTTCGTAAAACTTCTGGCAAGCTAACAATGCTATCTGGAATAGTACTCCCATCGCCGGGTAACCGATTTACATATCGACCGGTAAGCAGCATGGCTCTGCTTGGAATACAAACTGCCCCCTGATGTCCTCCCATCACATGAGCCTGTGTAAACATCAATCCCGATTTGGCAAGTTTATCGAGCTTGGGTGTTGAAATTTCCTTATTCCCGGCTGCGCCAAGGGCATGATAGCTATGATCGTCTGCATAGATGATCAGTATATTCTTTGCCCTAATATTTTGTTTTTGTGCTGAGGTAATGTTCGGAAAGATAAGTGCAGCGAGTATAAATGACAGAATTCTCATGGATGGAAAATAGTTTTAATGTTTAGGATAGAAATTTCAATGGTATTTAAAGATTCTTTACTGGCGGCAAAGTCGTTCTATCAGCATTTCATGATCAGGGTAATCAGCTTTCAGTCTAGCTGCTTTTGCCAGCTCAAAATCAGCAAAGTCAAAGCCTGGAGATACTGTGCAACCAACGAAAGAGTATTCGCCAATGCTTTCTGAAGCAAACCAAGCTCCTGCAGGAACAATAGCCTGATAAACTTCTCCTTCTGAACTGTTCCTACCCAAGCGAATCAGCTCATAATTTCCATTATGATGAAGAACATGAACATGCAAGCTGTTGCCTTCATAAAAATGCCAGCATTCATCGCTTTGTATACGGTGAAAAGCAGAAAACAGATCTTTTAATAACAAGAAATAGATGGCTGTGCTAAAAGAACGCGGACCTGAAAAGTGCTCAGGCAATGCAGCATGCGGAATATGTTCTGCAGATCTATAGGTCTCTTTGTAATATCCACCCTCAGGATGTGGTATTAATTGGTACTGCGTGATAAGTTCTTTGATCATTTGAATGAAAATAAAGATTGACTAAATTATTCATTCAAATGGAATCAATTCAATGAATTGGTGAATTTCTTTGTTGAAACTGGTAAATAATTAAAAACCTCCAATTATGACTGGCTGAATTAAAGGGAGGAGGTCAAGGAATAAACCATCTGCACTTCTTCAGGACTTTGCTTGCTTACAAAAATATATACCTGGGTTCTGGCTAAGGTTTAGCCAATCAATCATAGCTTTTTCTTTTATTGTTTATCAATTTGATCGGCTTCAATAAATTCTAAAGGTGTTTTTCCAGTAAATTCTTTAAAAATAGCAAAGAAATTTGATTTGGAAGCAAAGCCTGATTCCATCCCAATTCCTTCCATAGTCAGTTCTTTGGCTTTGCTAGATAAGAGTAATTCTTTAGCATAGTTGACCCTTAGTTCTGATTTTATGATTGTAAATTTATTTTGGATGATATTATTTAAACA
>JBIIWE010000016.1:0-12436 GCA_044339075.1 Daejeonella sp.
TTGCTAATTCTATTATCTACCTTTACTAAATGGATTACCAGGTTCACCAGTTGCAGAATGGAATACGTGTTTTGCATAAGCCAAACCCTTCAAATATTTCGCATGCCTGCATTATAATCAATGCCGGTTCGCGCGATGAAGATCAAGCAAAAGATGGTCTGGCTCATTTTATTGAACACCTCCTGTTCAAACAAACCGAGAAAAGAAATACGAACCAGATATTAAACAGACTGGAGCTGGTTGGAGCAGATCTGAATGCCTATACCACCAAAGAATATACCTGTGTTCATGCTTCTTTCCTGAAACCGCATCTAGAAAGATCACTTGACCTTTTTGAGGATATCATCTTTCATTCTGTCTTTCCAGAGGAAGAAATGAAGAAGGAAAAGGAGGTGATTCTAGATGAGATCTCTTCGTATCAGGATCAGCCTGATGAAGCCATAAACGATGATTTTGAGGATCTGCTTTTTGAAGGTCATACATTGGGCAGAAATATTCTGGGAACCCCCGAATCGGTAAAGAGCTTTAAGAAAAAAGATATTCAGCTTTTTATGAAATCCAATTATCGCACGGATGAGATCATCATCGGCATCTTTGGAGATTATGATTTTAAGACAGTCATCCGCATAAGCGAGAAGCTTTACGGTAAGATACCAGCCAATTTACCAGCTCGAGTTCGCGAAAAAATAAGCCCTTATACTCCAAAACATAGTATTTTTAGTAAACCTATCAACCAGGCTCATTGTGTGATCGGCAACCGTTCGTACTCATTTCACCATAAACACAGGACAGCCTTTTTGCTTCTGAACAATTTATTGGGCGGAACAGGTATGAGTTCACGCTTGAACCTGGAAATTCGAGAGAAATATGGCATTGCCTATACCATAGAGTCGAACTATACCCCCATGAGTGATACGGGTATTTTTTCCATTTACTTTGGTACAGATACTGAAAAGACTGGAAAGGCCCTTAAATTGCTTGAAAAGGAACTAAAGAAACTCCGAGATCAACAACTAGGACCCGTCCAATTACAACAGGCGAAACATAAATTCATCGGGCAAATCGCCTTGGGTGAGGAGAACAGAATGGGACTGATCATTTCTATGAGTAAAAGTCTTCTGGACTTTAACCGGGTCGATTCTCTGGAGGAGGTGTTTGCTAAAATCAATAAGGTGACTGCTTCTCAGTTGCTTGAAATTGCCAATGAAATGTTTGATCCAAGGCAGTTAAGTTCGCTGATATTTAATCCGAAAGAATAAAAATAAGCTTTTGAAAAAAATGCTGATTGATTCGTACTAAATAATTTGATTAAATTAAGGATCATCTCCACGACAATACTCATCCTTTAATCATGAATTCCGAATCAAATTAATTTTTTTTCTTTGATGCTTTTGGAGCTTTTTCGCTAGTCTTAGACTTGTCTGAGCAACAGCTCATCTTACAGTCTTTACCCATTTTACATTCCATTTTTTCTGCTGGCTTTGGAGCAGATTTAGGCTCCTGAGCAGTTAGTGTTAATGTTGCTGCAAAGAATGCGATCGCTAAAAATCCTGATATTTTTTTCATGTTATTTTCCTTAGTTTTTTAAATGTGCTAAAACAGTGATTCCACCTTTTACAGTATCCCCCAATCCTACTTTAATTTCAGTTCCTAAAGGTAAAAACAAATCTACTCTGGAACCAAATTTGATGAATCCGAATTCCTCTCCCTGCACAGCTTCCTGACCTTCTTTAGAATAACAAACAATTCTTCTGGCTAATGCTCCTGCTATCTGGCGGAAAAGAACTGAAACACCCGCTTTATTCTCAATAACAACTGTGGTTCTTTCATTTTCAGTGGATGATTTTGGATGCCATGCTACCAGAAATTTTCCCGGATGATATCTGTAATATTTAACGATCCCCGAGATCGGATTTCTATTAATATGTACATTGATCGGCGACATGAATACAGAAACCTGAATACGCTTATCTTTAAGGAATTCAGTTTCTTCCGTTTCCTCAATCACAACTACCTTACCATCTGCAGGACAAATTACATGCTGATCGTTCATTACTACCGTAATTGCCGGACTCCTAAAAAACTGAAGTATGATCACAAACAGGGCAAACGATAAAATATAAATGATCCAGGTAAACCAGGCAGTATCAGGAAGAAGGTAGTGCACTACTGAATTCAATACAAAAATAAAGAGAATACATAGTGCGATTGAAGTATAGCCTTCTTTGTGAATAGTCATTTTATGATATTTTGTTAAGCCCAAAAATACTACTTTTCAAGTTAAACTTCTATTGCCTGATTAATATTTATACTTTAAACTGCTTTGTAAATATCTCTCAAATTACGACCTAAACCATTATAATCCAGTCCGTAACCCACAACAAACTCATCCGGAATTTCAAATCCGATATAAGTGATCTCGTCGATCTGGACTTTTAATGATTTAGGTTTAAGTAAGAGTGTGCAAACATTAACAGAAGCAGGGTTTTCCTTGTTGATCATCCCTATCAGATATTCGAGCGTTTTACCACTATCAACTATATCTTCCACAATGATCACATCCCGATCCTTTAAGGACATCTGCAGGCCTATCTCCTTTTTGATCTTTCCGCTACTTTTTGCTCCTTCGTAGGACGATACCTTAACAAAGCTTACTTCGGAAGAAATATGGATCTCTTTGATCAGATCAGCAAGGAATATGAAACTTCCATTCAGTACTCCAATAAACACCGGGATTCGGTTCTCAAAATCAACATTCAGCTGAATAGCTAAGAGGCGA
This sequence comes from Daejeonella sp., assembly GCA_044339075.1. Lineage (GTDB taxonomy): Bacteria > Bacteroidota > Bacteroidia > Sphingobacteriales > Sphingobacteriaceae > Daejeonella. The sequence goes on from JBIIWE010000016.1 coordinate 2,780, forward strand.
ATCCTTTTCTTGATCTGCTCATATTCCAGCATTAGCTCGAAGTTTTTCTCATCAATTTCTATCTTCATGGCTTTAATTTGGATATATATTTACTAATTGCCTTTTTTAATTTTTGAATCCCTCTCCAATTTTCTTTGCTCTCTTTTGTCTTTTCGGGTTCTTGGTTCCTTTATTATAACACTGTCTCTGGAAATATTCTTTGGCTTGGGGGCTTCTTTAACCTGCAGGCTATCTGTTCGTTTTTTACCAAATAGCTGCTGCAGAATTCCCTCCTGTTCCTCAGCTCCACTATCAATCAGCAGGCTATCGGAAACCAGAGAATCAACCGGTAAACCAGACCGTAAGCTTTCTTTTAAACGGACAGAATAAAAACCATAATAATTACTGTCGGGAGGAGTATATCCGCGCCTGGCCATAATCCCACCGATAAAATTAAAATAGGATGATAGTACCGATCTTAAACTTCCATCACCTTCAAACCTGTACAAACCTGATTTAGGCTTTGGAACTATACTGGCAAGGAAAATACTCTCTCCGATATTGAGTTCTGCCGGATGCTTACTAAAATAATAACGGGACGCTTCACCAATACCATACACATTTCTACCCCACTCGATCAGATTAAGATAGGTCTCAAACATTCGTTGTTTACTTGACAAATGACCATTCTCCATGATCCAAACGATCAGGATCTCTTCGATCTTCCTGGCCAATGTTTTTTGTCGGTTCAGATAAACATTCTTTACCAGTTGCATAGAAATGGTACTCCCACCTCTTTTGAATGCTTTTTCTTTAAAATTGGTAGAGATAGATTTTCGGATAGATTCTTCAACAAATCCATTATGGCTATAGAATGAGGGGTCTTCTGCAGTTAGAAGCGCATTTTTTAAATAGGGAGAGATCTGGTCAATGGGGGTATAATCCGGATTTTCTGGTCCGATAATAATATCCCGCATCGGTTTACCATATTCATAAGGGGTATAAACAAAGCTTCCATTGATCTTCTGGAGATTCGTTTTTCCCCATTTTTTCACCTTGAACCCCGTATTTTTTAGCCTTGAATTAAAAATAACATCGTCAGGCTTTTCAGAGTCGAGGTAAAAGTCAAGGTTGTATTGCAGTTTCCCGGCAACCTGAATACCCTCTAGTGATTCGAACAATCCTTGCGGGAATGAATTAATCAATTCCTGAGCATCAAGCTCTTCCGTAAAGATTTTTAATTCGTAAATTTTAGAGGGACTAAGGGTATATTTTATAAAAGGATGAATGTCAATATCCTTAATATGAATGGTTGATGTACTGTCAATTGAAATAAAATTCTTGCCGATCACCATATCTGCATCCAATGAAGCATCCTGTACAATTACATCATTCAATGAAATGCGGGAATGGTTTACCAACAAGTTTTTAACTTTCCATGAGCCATTGATCTCCAACTCATCTCCGCTACGATTTACCCCTCTCATCTCGGTTGATGCCGTATCAAAATTGAGTTTTAGTCCGAATTTTTTTTCGAGAATGGGCAATTCAACCTTTTTATTTTCTGCAAAAAGCATCAGGTTGAGTTGCTTATCACCCGGGTCAACGCTGCCCTCTATATGCCAAATTGATTCATTTCCGTTCACCTTGATCGTTGAACTGACATCACCACCATCAATTGTTGCAGTGGTGGTATGAATATCTACCAGGCTTGAGTCATCGGTAAATTTTATTCTAAAATCCCTGATATCCAAATCATCTGGAATTTTATAAAGCATTTTATTGATCAGATTATTAGCAAACTTTGCCAGGTCTAATTCGGGCTTTGCTTCTGTAGTATCTGACTGCTTCTTGCGAAAAAGAAAATCATAATTGCTTGTGGAATCTTTTTTTACCAGGTTAATGATTCCTCTATCCAGATTTATTTCAGCAATTTTTATATCTCCAAAAATCAAGGGAAATAATTTGATGCCTATTTTAAAATTTTGAATTATTGCCAGACTGTCTCTTCCCCTCGGTACGGCAGTTATATTTTTAAATTGCACGCTGCTCAAGCCGACAAATTTGGCACTCTCAATTTTCAGCTCCAGGTCAAACTCTTTGTCCGCTTTATTGATGGCCTTTTTGATCGCCGCGTTAAGAAAAGCTTCACGTTTCGCAAAGGCTATTCCACCCGCAATGAAAATAATTGCAAGTAGACTAACAATTGAAATCCGGGCAATTTTATAATATTTATCAGGTATCCGCATGTAGTAAAATATCCATTTACTGAAAGATAACGCTTTTAGATAAAGAAAGGTTTCAGGCTGATTAATAATTACAGGTCAGTTCACTGTAAAAACCTTTATTCTCTAACAATAAGCTTAGTACTTTTAGTAGATTTGGGATAAACATAATAAAAAATATTATCTCCTTAATATTCAAAAATGATCACTCAGGAACAAATATATAATGCACTTCGTCATGTGGAAGATCCCGATCTAAAAAAGGATCTGGTTACACTGAAAATGATCGAAGATCTTAAGATCGATGGCAACAAGGTTAGTTTTTCGGTGGTATTAACCACACCTGCCTGTCCGATGAAAGCCATGCTTGAAAATGCCTGCCGCAATGCTATTCTTCATTTTGTGAGCAAGGAGGCAGAGTTGGCCATCAATATGACTTCAAGAGTAACTAGCAGACCAGAAAGAGCTCTGGCTGGAATCAAAAATATTATTGTGGTTGCATCGGGCAAAGGAGGCGTAGGTAAATCAACTGTGGCAGTGAACCTGGCACTTGGACTAGCTAAAAAAGGTGCGAGTGTAGGTTTGATTGATGCAGATATTTACGGACCATCCATTCCTATGATGTTTGGGGTGGAAGGTGCCCGTCCTAAATCCACTCAGAATGCTGAAGGTAAAATCCGGATAGAACCCATAGAAAAATACGGCATCAAATTACTTTCAATCGGATTTTTTACTGATCCCAACCAGCCGGTTCCATGGCGTGGCCCAATGGTTTCAACTGCGGTAAAGCAGTTATTCAATGATTCCGACTGGGGTGAACTTGATTATCTGGTTGTTGATCTTCCACCGGGGACGGGCGATATTCACATTACCGTTGCCCAGGGATTTCCAATCACGGGCGCTGTGATCGTTACTACCCCTCAAAATGTTGCTCTTGCTGACGCCCGTAAAGGCGTTGGAATGTTTTTGATGGATTCAATCAATATTCCACTGCTTGGAGTGGTTGAAAATATGTCGTATTTCAGTCCCGCAGAACTACCCGATAATAAGTATTATATATTCGGTAAAAATGGTGGTCAGGAGCTAGCAAAGCAATTTAACACCCCATTTTTAGGTGAGATACCCTTAGTAAAAAGCATTAGTGAGGCAGGGGATCTTGGAAAACCTGTAATTCTAGAAGAGGATAATGTGATGGGTTCAGCTTTTATGGCAATTGCTGAACGCGTGGCACAGCAAGTAGCAATTCTGAATGCTGTTAAATAGCATTTTTAAAATTTTTGTATCTTTAAAAAAAGAAGAATCATGGATTTGTTGCAAAGAGTTGAAAATGCGTTGGACACTATCCGCCCATATTTGGAAGCTGATGGTGGAAATGTATCCATTGAGGAAATAACGTCTGATAATGTTGTACGTCTTCGTTTGTTAGGCTCTTGCGGCTCTTGCCCGATGAGTATCATGACATTAAAAGCGGGTATTGAGCAGGCTATCAAGCGTGCTGTTCCGGAAATTGATTCTATTGAGGCTGTAAATTTAACCGATATAGAAGATCCGGAAGCGGTTTTGCCTGAACGATTAAAATAAATTGATTTGCTGAACTTAAATTATTATTCTGTTCGCTATACATACTATTTAACACTATTTAACATCACTGCGGTACGATTTTACTAAATTTGAAGCATGCGAAACTGGTTATTCCTTATTTTTATGTTTTGTTCTCTTCCCGGATTCTCCCAAGTTGCGGGTAAAAAGCTCGTGCAGTTTTCCGGAATAATTATGAACCGCGACAGTAATACCGTGGTGCCATATGTAACCATTACCAATGTAACTGGCAGAGATCAGTTCTTTTCAGCCAATTATAAAGGTTATTTTTCATTTGTTGCCAACGAGGGCGATACATTGGTTTTCACTGCTGTTGGTTATAAGCGTGAAGGTGTTGTAATCCCAACAAACCTATCTGATAATAAGTATACCATTCTGATGAAGATGCAGCAGGATGTTATTAATCTACCTGGTGTGCGCGTTTATCCTTGGGCTAGCACAGATGAATTCAAAAAAGAATTCATGACTCTTAAATTCGCTGACGATGATCTTGAAATAGCTAAGAAGAATGTTTCCCGTGAAAGTTTATCTGCCATGATGGCCAGCCTTCCAAGGGATGGTCGTGAAATGCAGAGTTTTAATTTCCAAAATAATCATAATCAACTGGTTAATAGGAATATCAATCAACGTCTTGCAAATCCTTTGCTGAATCCTTTCGCATGGGGAGCACTTATACAGCAAATTATGCAGGGGGATAGGAGTAGGGAGCAGTAGGGGTTTTGAGTGGTAAGTGTTAAGTTTTAGGTTGTAAGTTATAGGTTGTAAGTTTTAAATTCTTCTTTAGATAAAAATTCTAAATAATCCTACTGTCATTGCGAGGAGGCACGACGAAGCAATCTCTTAATTAGATTTCAATTGAAATTTGAGATTGCCGCGCTATGCTCGCAATGACAAAATCAGACTCAATTTTCACTAAAATCGAAACATTCAAACCTTATTGTCGTTGCGAGGAGGCACGACGAAGCAATCTCAAGATCTGAATTCAATTGAAATTTGAGATTGCCGCGCTGCGCTCGCAATGACAGAGTAGCGCTCGCGATGACAAAATCAGCTCGTAATAACAAAGAGGGATTTTCAATTAAAATTCAAACTCTGAATGAAAAACAAATAGTCCAAATACTAATTACTAGATTCTAACCAACTAACCAACCAAAATCTACCTTCTTCCTTTCTTAATCAAAGGAAATTTCATTTTATAATCAACCTTCACCATTCCCTTAGAAATCGAGGTCAGTTTATTCTTAAGCATGGCTTTGCGCAGGGGACTTAATTTATCGACAAAGAGTTTACCATCAATATGATCGTACTCGTGCTGAATGATTCGTGCTGCCAGTCCGCTAAACGTTTCTTCATGCTCCTCCCAGTTTTCATCAAAATAGGAAATGGTCACATTTTGCTTTCTGTCGATATCTTCACGGATATCGGGTATGCTCAGGCATCCTTCATTGAACGACCATTTTTGGCCGTTCTCTTCCAGAATCTCCGCATTGATAAATACCTTTTTGAAATCCTTAAGTGCAGGTTCATCTTCCGCAAAAGAAGTGGCATCAATCACGAATAAACGGATGGATAAGCCAATCTGAGGAGCTGCAAGACCTACGCCATGTGCACCGTACATCGTTTCAAACATATTAGCGATCAGAACATTCAAATCAGGATATTCTTCCGTAATATCTGCACCTTTTTTACGAAGAACAGAATCTCCGTAGGCTATGATGGGTAATTTCATATTGCAAAAATAGAATCTTTAGGCTAGCTTACAAAATCGGAACTTTTCTGAACAGCAATTAATCCAAATGAAACAGCATCTCCAAAGATTTTGAGACCGGCGAATTATCTTCATTCGTATCCATAATATCAGCCATATAAGCCCACCATCGTTTAACGATCTCATTTTTACTCAGGTCCTGTGAAGTGCTATTTCCGGAAATTTTCTGCACGGCAAACAGGATATCAGTCTCCTCATCCAGAAATATGGAATAGTCGTGTATGTTATTTTCACTTAATAAAGCACTTAATTCAGGCCAAATCAGGTCATGCCGGCGTTTGTACTCCTCTTTGAAACCAGGTTTCAGTTTCATTTTAAATGCAGCGATCTTCTCCATTATTTATCTTTTATGCCAGGTAATTCATCATCGTTAAATTAATCTCTAAAATTTATTTTCCGGAGTAAAACTTCAACTCAATTAAATCGTTTGGTAGTGGGATATCTCCCAATGATCGATGAACAACTAAAGCTGTACCCATCGCAGTGGCCTGTGCCATGGATGCGGCGAAAACCTCCATTTCCGGAAACAAAAAGGATAACAAATTCATGTAAATGGAGTTTTTACTAAACCCTCCATCCACAAAGATCCTATTCGCAGTTGATCCATTAAGAATCAACTGGGTTGATCTTTTTTGCTTTATTATCAAGTTCAATATCAAGTGATGATAGGCTTCAGCATCCGATGAAAAAACAGAAAGATCTTGTTTTGAGAAATCCTCTTCTCTATCTTCTATATTTTCCAGATTCAGAAGACTCTTGTCAAATGACATTTCTTCAAATCTAGATTTAGGCTGCCCATAATATTCAGCGATCCGGTTTATTTCCTGTTCATGCTCATGGCCGGCAAATAAGCGCGAAGCCTTAACCGGTGTGCCCTTGTATTGTAAGTAACAAAGGCAATCTGATTCAAGTTCTTCTTGTGTCAGCTGACTTGCATTAAAGGGGTTTAAACTAATGCACCAGGTACCGGTTGAGATCAGAACAAATGGCTCTGTAAAACTGATCAGGTACGGAATTATAGCTGCTGAACTATCGTGAAGACCTATTCCTATATCAAAAGAATGACCCTCAAAGCTGCTTTCTAATCGTTCATCTGAAGCGGCTATTGGAGCCAGCTTATCCAAAAGATTTTCATCTCTCAACCAATGGTGATACCCATTTTTATTGAAATCCCAAAAATTGGTATGACATCCGATGCTGGTAATGTCGGTATATAATTTTCCGGAAATGAGATAACTCAGATATTGCGGAAGGTGTAAAACAGTCTTAATCTTTTGGAGTAATTCCGGTCGTTCATATTTTATTCGGTAGAGCTGCATCCCTGAATTTAAGCTCCCCAATACAGGAGAAGCTGTTTTGTATGCAAATTCCTCCTTGCCACCATAATTTGAATAAAACTGCTCCAATAGTTCATCCGGATAAGGCTTCAGGTAATTATACAGCGGTGTTAATGGCTCACCGCTTTCATCCAGATAAACCAGACTTGCTCCATAAGACGAGAAATTAACAGCCTTTATATCAAAGTTGGGATCACTGAAAATGGAGCTCATGGTGTTTAAAACAAAGAGCTTCAAACTATCCAGATCTTCACATGGAAAGCCATCTTCATCCACCGTTTCGGCAAGGTTTCTGGATTGCTCAAAAACTACCTGATAATGTTCATTGAACAAAAGGAGTTTTTTATTGGTTTTCCCAATGTCAAATACTGCAATAACCGGAATCTTCATATCTTTTTTTATGATTATAAACCAGTAGCTACAGTTTCAAAGCCTCGCTCTTTGATTAATTGCTGTCTTACCTCAAGCTTTCGGAATAAAGCAATCGGATCTAAGGCTCCTCCTGCTCTTAAACGTGCTTCGGCAACTAATGGTCTGACATCGGTACGGAAACTATCCTGCAGGATCTCCTGTGCTCTGGCTGCATCATTTTTTAACTGTGCCTCCTTCAGTGCTACTCTGTCTACGATTAATGCCTGAGTATAGGCGATCATAATGGCCTCCACAGATTGCAAAAGATCTTCGAGTGGATCTTTGACATTATGCGATGCATCGATCATCCATCCCAGATCAGTGGCATGGTTCATTTTACGATCATCCATCCCTTCAATCAGTTCATTAAAGATTAAAAATAGCTGGTATGGTTTGATACTGCCGGCAGTGAGATCATCATCACCATATTTGGAATCGTTGAAGTGAAAGCCACCCAGTTTACCCTCCATCAATAATAAAGAAACAATCTGCTCTATATTGGCATTGGGTAAATGATGGCCCAAATCTACCAGGGTAAAGGCTTTCGGACCTAATTTGCTGGCATATAAAAGCGATTGCCCCCAATCGCCAACAGTAGTTGAGTAAAAATTAGGTTCATAAGCTTTATACTCAATGAACATTTTCCAGTCTTCTGGTAAGGCAGCATAGATCTCTTTCAAGCTGGCCAGCGTATTTTGAAAAGCAGTTCTGAAATTTAACTGACCGGGAAAGCAGGATCCATCTGCTAACCATACTGTGAGGGACTTAGAGCCCAGCTCAATGCCATGTTTGATCACTTCTATGTTATGATCAATAGCCTGTTTCCTAACAGCCGGATCAACGTGTTGAAGCGATCCATATTTATAGCTTTCTTCCTGTCCATTCTGATCTTGAAATGTATTGGAATTCATCGCATCAAAGTGCAATCCATGTACATTTGCCAGATCTCTGATCGCCTGATAATCCTTCGGAATATCCCATGGGATATGCAGAGAAATGGCATTCCCAGAACAGTTCAGTTTATGGATTAATCCCACATCTTCGATCTTTTCTTCCAGGTTTCTGGGTTCTCCGCCACCCGGAAAACGGCCGAAACGTGTGCCTCCATTTCCCAATGCCCAGCTAGGAATGGCAATCTGGAAGTCGATCAGTTTCGATATAATTGATTCAAATTGAGGTATTTGTGACTTTAAAAAATCAAACTTCGACCTGTGAAGATCGATTGATCTCTGGTTATGTTCAGCAATTAAATTGTCATTAAGCTTCATATACTTTTATCTCACAAAAGCCATGGCTACACCGCCGTCCACATTCAAAACATTTCCTGTCGACTTACTCAGTAAACCTCCTACAAAAGCAAAGCAGGCATTGGCAATATCTTCCGGCAAAATGGTTTCATTCAACAGGGTGCGCTTGGCATAGAATGCAGGAAGTTCAGCCACTGTAATTCCATATGCTTTTGCTCTACCTTCTGCCCAGGCGCCTTCCCATATTTTACTATCGGCGATCACGGCATCCGGGTTAACCACATTCACACGGATCTTATCGGGACCCAGCTCAGCAGCATTCAAACGACTAAGATGTAATTGTGCGGCTTTTGCAGAACCATATCCCGCATTATTAGGACCAGATACCAATGCGTTTTTACTCACAATATTCAAAATATCACCGCCTCTTTTCTGTTTTCTTAAAACGCTGACCGCTTCCTGTGTAATTTTAAATTGTCCTTTTACCAACACATCATAAAGCAGATCCCAATCTTTGTCAGTATGCTCTTCAATTGGTTTTGAAATGGATAATCCAGCACAATTGACTACAATATCGATTCCACCGAAGTTTAAAGCTGCTTGTGTGAAGGCATTTTTTATGTCGGCACCTTCAGTCACGTTCAGTTGTACGGTAGCATAGCTGTCGCGTCCAAATTCTTTCAGGAATTGAGCTCCTGCAGCAGCCAGGCGATCCTGATCCAGATCATTCAATACAACTACAGCACCCTCTTCCGCAAACTTTCTGGATATTGCTTTCCCAATACCGCCTGCGCTGCCTGTAACCAATGCGATCTTACCGCTTAATGATTTGGGTTTCGGCATTCGCTGAAGCTTTGCTTCTTCCAACAGCCAGTATTCAATATTGAATGCTTCCTGTCTTGGAAGTGAAGTATATTCAGAAATAGCTTCTGCACCGCGCATCACATTGATGGCATTGGTATAAAATTCTGCAGCTACGCGTGCTGTTTGTTTATCCTTTGAGAAAGAGAATAATCCAACTCCCGGGTAAAGTATAATAACGGGGTTTGAATCTCTTATTGCAGGAGAGTTTGGATGCTTGCAAGTTGTAT
>JBIIWE010000346.1:0-3627 GCA_044339075.1 Daejeonella sp.
AAAAGAAATGGCAGAAATGTTTGACATGCAGAGATCGGGTGCCATTGCATTTTCAGATGGAAACAGGCCTGTTTCAAATGCAGGCCTCATGAGCAGAGCTTTATTGTACACCAAATCTTTCAATGGCTTGGTTTTTTCATATGCAGAAGATCAGGATATTGCTGCGAAAGGAAAAATGAATGAAGGGGTAATGAGTACTTTTCTGGGTATGAAAGGTAATCCTTCACTTGCCGAGGAATTGATGGTATCACGTGATCTGTATCTGGCAGAATATAATGATGCCAGAATACATTTTAGTACAATAAGTACAGACAGAAGTGTTGACTTGATTAGAAAAGCAAAAAAAGCAGGAGTTAAAGTTACTTGTGATGTGGCAGCGCACCATCTTGTACTTACCGATGACGAACTGGAAGGCTTTGATAGCCAATACAAAGTAAAGCCTCCACTCCGAACCAAGGCAGACCAAAAGGCACTGATCGCAGGGTTAAAAGACGGCACGATCGATGCCATAGTTTCTCAGCATACTCCTCATGAAATTGAGTTTAAGAATGTGGAATTTGAAATAGCCGCTTTTGGGATCATAGGCTTGCAAACAGTACTTCCTATCGCTTTGAAAGCCGGCTTAAGTCCTGAATTGATATTGGAGAAGCTTGCAATCGGACCAAGAAAAGTATTGGGACTCGCAATTCCTGGTTTGGAAGTTGGAAATTCTGCTAACTTTATACTCTTTAATCCATCAGAAGAATGGATATTGAATGAGGAATCTAGCAGGTCAAAATCATCAAATTCTCCATTCATAGGGCAAAAATTAACAGGAAAAGTTAAGCTTGTTTGTAACAATGACCAATATATCTTATCATAAAAATTTCGCATGAATACAAGTATAAAAGAAGCAATGCTGTCTGCATTAGGGCAGTTCGCTTCTGTGAATAATCAGGATCATGAGGCTTTTTCCCAGGTCCTTGTCGATGTTTTTAGTGCAGAAAAGGCTTATCTTGATAAAGTAGCTTCCCTTGATGCTGCTTTTGACGACCATTCTCTTTTTGAGCCGTTACGAGAATTGTTCTTTGATCTCTTACTAATCAATTTTTTTAATGAAGATGTACGTAAGCTTGAAGAAGATTATCTTGATTCACCTGAATGGGAGAAGATCGAGGAAAAAACGATAGATCGGGGGACAGAACTTCTAAACCTTTTACTTTATTTGCAGGAATGCCAGGATGAAGCAATTGAACCTGAATTAAGCGACTTCCTTCGTGAGTTTTTATTGGTTGACGAGGATGAGTTTCAGGATGAACACCGTATTTATGAAGAAGTTATAGCTAATCAGATCCTGGTTGAAAGTAGTTTGAAAGAAGTTGCCCGTGTTAGCTCCACACTTCCTGAAGATTCAGAATTAAAAGAATTATTTTATCCGATGATCGGTTTTTTCAGAGATCCGGATCCGGCCGATGAAGATTTCAATGAATTTATTAAGTATAGTGAAAATCCTGATTTTGATTCTGCTGTTTATGCCTTACTGATATCATTCAATAATCAAATCTAAATTAAATTAAACTAAACAATTATGGAATTGTCCTTACAAAACTTAAACAAAGCCGCAAGTACCAATGGTATAATAATCGGCATCCTTTCTACTGTAATAGGGGTTGTGACATTTTATATGTTCCCATCCCTATTAGGATCCATATCCTTTGGAATTGGTACCCTGGTTGTTTCATTAGTGATCTATGTCTTTTTTACACTTGACCTGAAGAAAAAAATCGGTGGTTTTTGGAATTTCAGAGAAGCTTTAAAAGGTATTTTTTTAATGGCTTTTGTTGCTGGTCTTCTTTATTCGGTGGCGAACTTTGCATTTTATAAGTTCGTTGAACCAAATGCTTATGATAAGATCTCAGGTTATATGGAAGCAGGAATGAGCAAAACCCTTGAGAATATGGGAATGGATCAGGATCAGATTGATGAAGCTATAAGTAAGCAGTCTGAAGATACAAAGGCTCAATATGACCCAACTCCGATGCAGTTTTTTAAAAATCTTGGAATCGCAGTAATTGTTCAGTTTGTGATGTCACTAATTTTTGCCGCGATATTTAAGAAAGAAGAACCTGTATTTGCTTCAACTGAAGAAGAAGAGCAGGAATAAATAATCAAAAAATAGCGTGCAGATTTTATCGATTTTATTGATGAAATTTGCACGTTTTAATCTCATAACCTAATTTCTAAAATCTAAAATCTCACATCTAAAATCTCACATCTAAAATCTCACATCTAATATCTCACATCTCACATCTCACATCTCACATCTAAAAATGAATATATCTGTAGTTGTTCCTTTATATAATGAAGCAGAATCATTGCCCGAGCTCTGTAGCTGGATTAGCAGGGTAATGAATGATCATGCATTCAGCTATGAAATTATATTGGTTGACGATGGGAGTAGTGATGATTCATGGGAAGTAATAGAGCAATTGAAATCTCAGAATACTTCTATTGTCGGTATTAAGTTTCGCCGTAATTATGGTAAGTCGGCTGCATTAAATGTTGGCTTTGAGGCTTGTCAGGGCAATGTAGTGATTACGATGGATGCAGATCTTCAGGATAGTCCTGATGAAATACCTGAACTTTACAGAAGGATCAATGAAGAAAAGTTTGATTTGGTTTCCGGATGGAAACAAAAGCGTCATGATCCATTAAGTAAAACTATCCCAACCAAGTTATTTAATTTAGTAACCCGCCGTATGTCGGGAATATATAATCTTCATGACTTTAACTGCGGACTGAAAGCTTACCGTAAGGAAGTAGTGAAAAGTATAGAAGTTTACGGTGAAATGCACCGTTACATTCCGGTTATTGCAAAATGGGCGGGATTCAAAAAAATTGGAGAGCAGGTAGTTGAACATCGGGCCCGTAAATATGGAATCACCAAGTTTGGGTTTAGTCGATTTATAAATGGCTTTCTTGATCTGCTATCAATATTTTTTGTCGGTAAGTTTGCAAAACGTCCGATGCACTTTTTCGGTACCATTGGGGCCTTGAGCTTTCTTATAGGTACCATTATGGCTTTATGGATCATTATTGAAAAACTGTATCATATAACCATGCATATTCGGTATACCCGTGAAGTTGTTGATCAGCCATTATTTTATATTGCTCTGGTAGCCATTATTGTAGGTTTTCAGCTGTTCCTAACCGGTTTTATTGCAGAGCTGGTCTCCAGAAATTCTCCCGAACGAAATACTTATCAGATCGAAAAAACAGTATAATTTCTGCTTTGAAATATTCTAAGGCCAGATAATTTTCCGCTGAATCCTAAATAAAAAATTTATCATGTTTTTTTCAATCATAATTCCACTATATAATCGTCCTCAGGAGATTGATGAACTGCTTTACACCCTAACGCAGCAAACTTATCTTCAGTTTGAAGTGTTAGTTATTGAGGATGGTTCAAAAATTATTGCAAAAGACATTGTAGAAAGTTATGCTGATAAATTAGCGATTAGTTATTACTATAAAGAAAATGCTGGTCAGGGTTTTGCCAGAAATTTTGGCTTTGAACGCGCCCAAGGAGATTATTTCGTGGTTTTCGATTCCGATTGCCTGATTCCTATTGATTATCTGGAAATCGTA
>JBIIWE010000347.1:0-3620 GCA_044339075.1 Daejeonella sp.
TAACCGATGCATTTGGTAAATCTGAGCAGTTTAATCAATATAAAGCGAGAGCAAGACAGCTTTATTATGGATTGCTGATCGATCATCGGAAGATCAGGTACCAGGAAGAAAACAAGCAAATCATGGAGACCATGAAAAAGCTTGCATCAATTCGTTATCCTTTTAATCAGGGGGGACTTAATCAGGTCTTTAAGGCTGAGGGGAGGGCTTATGAGTCTGAAAATATGATCTTGATGACTGAAGCCGGCATCCGGTCAAAGAAGATCGCGCTCAATGCATTGATGAACCGGTCGGCAAATATGGAGCTTGAAATAGACACTACTTTTAGAGTTGACTTTGTTCCAAAGGCTGATCTGGATACCGCCTATTTTGCCGGAACACGAAGTGATATTTTACACATGGAGCATGATATTCATGCTATGGAAAAGAATATTCAGCAGATGAGACAGGAAGCTAAGCCTGATTTCAGAGTTCGGTTCGATCATATGTCTAATTATTCGGTGATGATGCCCAGACAATTTACAATTATGGGTATGCTTTCCATTCCGATCGTTCCATGGTCGTCAAAAATGTATAAGTCGGAGATCAGATCTATGAATTTTGAGCGGGAGGCCATGCGTAATCAGAAGGCAGCGATGATAACAGAGATGCTGGGGATGAGCCGTACCATGGAAAATGATATCGCCGTTATGCAGCAGCAGCTAGCTAATTATGAGAATAAAATATTGCCGTCTCTTCAAAAATATTTGAAGGTTTCGATTCTATCTTATCAGGAGAATAAATCGGATCTGAATACAGTGATTGATAGCTGGGAAGCACTGAACATGTCGCAGATGAATTATCTGGACCAATTGCAGAAGTTTTATCAAATGATCGTGGAGTATGAAAAGAATATTGAAAGGTAATATTGGGGTTTTTCTCTTGCTCGGATTTATGCTTTTAGGCTGTGATCAGGGTAAGAAGTCTACTAATGAAAGTCAGACTCAGGTTTATACTTGTCCGATGCACCCTGAGATCCTTCAGAATGGTCCTGGTACTTGCCCGATCTGTAAAATGGATTTGGTGCCACAGCATACTAAAGCTACGCATGGTACTGCTGACGATAGCTTAAATGTATTGGTAAAAGCAACCAACGAGCTGGTGATCTCAGGTATTAAGACGGTCAGGCCGGAAAAAAGTTCGCGGACTGCTGAAATGAGCCTCAAAGGGGTCATAAATTATAATACCAATAACTGGAAATCAGTTTCAGCGAGGGTTAGCGGCCGTATTGAACGTTTATATGTGAAGTATAGTTATGAGCAGGTGAGGAAGGGGCAGAAGATCATGGATATCTACAGCCCTGATCTGGCAAATGCCCAGCAGGAATTATTATTTCTCGAAAATAATTCAGAATTGATTCTGCTTGAATCGGCGAAGAAAAAATTATTGTTTCTCGGTTTCACACAGAGTCAGATCGATCAGGTACTCCGAAGCGGAAAAATAAGTCCTATTGTTTCAATATATAGCCCATATTCAGGATACGTGGCTGAGTTAACGCTTAATGCAGCAGTGTCTGGTTCATCAACACAGGCAGGAGCTACAAGGATCAGTTCAGCTTCTTCATCTAGAATGAATGAAATGAATTCGGGTGGATCTGCAGATGCTGTTCCTTCTGTGCAAGCGATCAGTACAGGTCAGGCACTTCAGATCAGGGAAGGTCAATATGTTTCTGCAGGCCAGAAATTGTTTGATTTGATCAATACAGATCAGGTTTGGGCAGAGTTTTTTGCCCAGCCCGATCAGGTGCAAGAGTTTAAACGAGGAATTAAGGTAAGCATCCAATCGCTGGATATTGCAGAACAGAACTCAGAAGTTCTGGTAGATCTTATCCAGCCATTTTACCGGGAAGGTGTTAATTATTCCCTGATCAGAGCAAATTTACCTAACAGTAATAGAGCATGGAAGGTCGGACAGTTAATCTCTGTGCTTAAGCAAAGTAAGGTTGATGGCCAATGGATCCCTAGGTCTGCCGTGCTGCAGCTTGGGAAAAGATATGTAGTATTTATAAAGCGTAATTCGGCATTTGTTCCGGTTTTTGTACAGGTAAGTACGCTGTCAGATAAATGGGTAAATATTGGGAATAGTTTAGGTGATGAACAAGAGATTGCCATCAATGCCTGGTTTTTAGTTGATACAGAGAGTTTTATAAAAGCGGAGCGTTTATAATGAAAAGAAAAATAGTAGTCAGCCTTATCCTGATCTCTTTGGGATACATGGTTTTTACTTTGCCATCCTGTAAGGATCCAGAGCATGATAAAACTGCGGAAGCAGGGAAATATACTTGTCCGATGCACCCCCAGTTCGTAAAAAACGGTCCCGGTTCCTGTCCGATTTGTGGGATGGACCTGGTGCCACTTAACTCATCTGGAGGCAAAAATGAGATATCCCTGAGTGATAGTCAGATCCAAATGGCCAATATCCACACCGTTAAGATCAGCAGTTCTTCTTTTAGTACTTCAAAAGTATTGAATGGGCGACTAATCGTAAATCCAGAGCGCACAGCCCTGGTTTCAAGCCGTTATTCCGGCAGGGTTGAAAAATTATATATCAGAGAAACCGGCGGCAGAGTAAAAAAGGGGCAGGCACTTTTTCAAGTATACAGTGAAGGGCTTCAGACCTTACAGCAGGATTATTTGCTGCAACTAAAGCAGGTTGCCGCCTTTCCTGATGAGAAAATTTATAGTTCTATGCGGGAGGCTGCAAAAAATAAACTGCGCCTATTTGGTGTGAGCGATGCCCAGATCAGGTCTTTGGATCAGGGGGCTAAAACATCCCCATTGCTGACCGTTTTTTCAAATGCGTCTGGTACAGTTACAGAATTGAATATCACTGAGGGACAATATGTTGCTGAAGGAACGCAGGTATTAAAGCTTGAGAATTTCGATCAACTATGGCTTGAAATGGATGTTTATCCCAATGAAATTGCAAGATTAAGTATCGGCACGAAGGTTAAAACATCGATCAATGGGATGAACGAAAATGAGCAGACTGTTCAAATTGATTTCATTTCGCCTCAATTAGATCCATCCACACAGATTCTTAAAGTAAGGGGGCCAATTCAAAATCCTGGAAATTTGCAGGCAGGGATGCAGGCAACTGTGTTTTTGCCTGTTTCTGAAATTGCTGATGCGATGAGTCTTCCTTTAGATGCGGTTGTCAGGGATGAGAAGGGCGCCCATGTTTGGGTTAAAACTTCAAAAAATACCTTTTCTCCAAGAATGGTCAAAACGGGTGAAGAAAGTTCAGATCAGATCATTATACTATCCGGATTGGAAGATGTGAAAGAGGTGGTTATAAGTGGTGCTTATTTATTGTCAAGTGAGTTTATTTTAAAGAAGGGATCAGATCCAATGGCTGGACATGATATGGCGGGCCATTGATTATTTTATTCATGATTAAATAGCATGATAGTTATATAATTAAATATAAAAAATAGCAACACTCTGCAATATTGTATCGTTTAGGAAAGTAGAATGGCGATCACCATGCTAGAATAGATGATCTTTAATAGACAAAGTTTAGAGAACAGCCTTGAAGGTAAATTGCTATTAGGAAAACAAAAACTAAATTCTAATGTAAAT